>NZ_JBQFYA010000006.1:0-257927 GCF_056541245.1 Ruegeria sp. AI3 | reverse complement strand
ACACGGATTATGCCGTCTCCATGAGCCTAGGTTCGCACCAGCAAAAATTATCTAGAAATATGAATATGATGTTGGGCTTATCTTGAGCTGAAACGACCGAGGCAAAAAAAAGGGATAAGGACAATAGGGGTGTTCGCGACAACCTCTTTACGGCAAGGCCTCCGATCAAGGTCTCGGTTTCAAGACTGGCGAGCCAAGTCACCAGTCGTCAAGAACGTGCACTCGTAGGGGTGCTTTTTACTGCGTCCGAGCGTCAAAGTTTTGGGCGAAGCTGCGGCCCGGGACTAGTCGAGCCTCACCCGGGATCTCTTAAGCTCACATAAGAAAAACCTTTGTTTTCCTTGACGAACAGCCGGGTCAGATGTTGCCATAGACTAGAATTCAGCTCGGCTGGGAGGTTCAAATGAAGTTTTTTCTTAAGACATCGACAGCAATAGTTTCCATAGCGTTCATAGCAAGCTCTTCAAATGCTCAAGACGCTGCACAAGGCGGGCAAGTTGGAGAGATGACCATATCAGTTGATGATATGCGTGAACCAGCGCCTACTGATTTTTCGCCGTATGCAGGTCGAGATTTTCCTACGCGCCCGCTTTGGGGTGACACTCACCTGCACACGTCAAACTCGCTCGATGCGCGCGGATTTGGCGTCATTCTGAGCCCAGACGATGCCTATAGGTTTGCACGTGGTGACGAAGTCACAACATCGCATGGCCTCCGTGTGAAGCTGTCGCGTCCCCTCGACTGGCTTGTCGTATCTGATCATTCAGATGCCATGGGTGCCATGAATGAGATCGTGGCGGGGAACTCTACACTAATGCGTGACCCAACGCTGCGAGACTGGAACGAACGCCTCAACGCCGGCGGGGACGTCGCTCTGGGTGCAACCATGGAAGTTATTGAAACTTTTGCTGGCATCACCGGAGATGCTCTGCCCGAGGCTGTTTCAGATCGCAGGTTTGTACAATCCATATGGGATGAGTTCACGCAAACTGCGGATCATCACAACGCCCCTGGCACATTCACCGCATTCATTGGATACGAGTGGACGTCCACGGAAGCTGGCAACAATCTCCACCGCAACGTAATCTACCGAGATGATGCCATTCGCGCGCGGCAAATGCTGCCCTTCACAACCGCAGAAACTTTTAATCCGGAAAGGTTGTGGGACTGGATGGAAACATATGAACAAGAGACTGGCGGTCGTGTACTGGCCCTTGCACACAACGGTAACGTCTCCAACGGCCTGATGTTTCCGGTCGAGACAAACCCTGAAACGGGTGAGCCTTTGACAGGAGATTACGCAGAGCGGCGTGCCAAGTGGGAGCCGATGTATGAGATCACCCAAATCAAAGGTGACGGAGAGACGCATCCGTTTTTAAGCCCAAACGATGAGTTCGCGGACTATGAAACTTGGGATAAATCCAACCTCGGCCCAACGCCCAAAGAGGATTGGATGCTTCAGTACGAGTATGCCCGAGAGGCTCTGAAGAACGGACTGAAGCTTGAGGCTCAACTAGGCACCAATCCATACAAATTCGGAGTAGTGGGTTCGACAGACAGCCATACCGCTTTGGCAACAGCGGAAGAAGACAATTTCTTTGGCAAACATTCTGGCGTCGAACCGGAACCCGGTCGTTGGCAGCACGTCGTTGGTGAGTTCGATACGACAAGAATTCTTGGATGGGAAATGGCAGCGTCTGGCTACGCCGCAGTCTGGGCAGAAGAGAACTCGCGCGAAGCAATTTTCGATGCAATGGAACGGAAAGAAGTCTATGGGACGACCGGCAGTCGAATTGCAGTTCGCTTCTTTGGTGGCTGGGACTTTACCGAAGCTGACGCAAGGTCTCGTTTGCCCGCCGAAATAGGATATGAAAAAGGCGTTCCGATGGGAGGGGACCTCGCAGATGCAACAGAAGGCGCGGACGCCCCAACATTCCTGGTTGCTGCGCTGAAAGATCCGTTTTCCGGCAATCTCGACCGTGTTCAGATTGTGAAAGGTTGGTTAAATGCCAATGGCGAAACTGAAGAGCGGGTCTATGACGTAGCTTGGTCGGGAGACCGAAAACTTGATGCTGACGGCAAGCTGCCAGCGGTTGGGAACACCGTGGATGTTGCAACGGGCACGTTTACCAACTCGATAGGGTCTCCAGAGCTGATCAATGTTTGGACGGATCCTGAATTTGATCCGTCAGTCAGGGCTTTCTACTACGCACGTGTCCTAGAGATTCCCACTCCGAGGTGGACAATTTACGACGCCGTTCGGTTTGGAGACGAGGTGCCTGCCGAGGTGCCTACGTCAACGCAGGAACGTGCTTACACTTCGCCAATTTGGTATACTCCCAAAGGCTGAAATGTAACTCGTCCTTATGTTGGTGTCGTAAAAACCCGGCTGTTCCTGTCGCCGCAACATCGGGCTAGTCGGATTGTGCGAACGTCCACCTAGGGCTTCGAGCAGACATCGAAACACTCCAGTCGAGGGACTGCTTTGTGTCGGTACTGGCCACTACCGATTCAACGGATCAACTCCTGCAGTGTCCTAAAATCCTCGCTGCTTTCGGGTTCACCTCAAGGGCGATTACATGCACGCAAAGAAAATCGCTATGTTGACCGGTCAGTGATGACGCGCGGCGCATCAGTATGCTGTGTAAGAGAATAGCTTTTTGAGACTATGTACAAGCCGAATGGCTTGTGAATCCCAACGCAAATTTGTGTGACGCTGCCTCTTGCGGATCAAATAGGGAAATCGTCTGACGCTGATTGAAACCTCAAAATCCCCAAACAATTATCATGATTATCAAATTTTTACAGAGAGAGCTGTCGCCTCCTTACGGCTGGTTCGATCCTCAGAACCGGAGCATACGTAAACGCGTACGGCTTTTCTTCAGGAGCACACATGAGCAAGCAATACTACGCACCCCATGGCGGACACCCCGGACAAGACCAGCTGTTGACGGACCGCGCCGTGTTTACGGATGCTTATGCCGTGATCCCCAAGGGCACCATGCGGGACATCGTGACGAGCTTTCTGCCGTTCTGGGACGATACGCGCCTTTGGGTGATTTCGCGCCCACTGACAGGATTTGCCGAGACCTTCTCACAATATATCGTGGAGGTGCAGCCGGGCGGAGGCTCGGACCGGCCCGAAACCGACCCCGAAGCCCAAGGCGTTCTGTTCGTAGTCGAAGGCACCGCAACGCTGATCGCTGCAGGTACGCGCCATGAGCTGACCCCCGGCGGCTATGCCTATCTGCCGCCCGGATGCGATTGGACCCTGCGTAACCACTCCGATGACACCTTGCGGTTCCATTGGATTCGCAAAGCCTATGAGGCCGTTGAGGGGTTGGGCACTCCAGATGTCCTTGTGCTGAATGAAAACGATATCGCGCCGACTCCAATGCCTGGCACAGATGGCAAATGGGCGACAACGCGATTTGTCGACCCGAATGACCTGCGCCACGACATGCATGTCACCGTGGTGACATTCGAACCCGGTGCGGTCATCCCTTTCCTCGAAACCCATGTGATGGAACACGGCCTCTACGTGCTTGAGGGTAAGGCGGTGTACCGGTTGAACAATGACTGGGTCGAGGTCGAGGCGGGAGACTACATGTGGCTGCGTGCATTCTGCCCACAGGCCTGTTATGCAGGTGGTCCAGGAAAGTTCCGGTACCTGCTTTATAAGGATGTAAACCGACACATGCCGCTGCGCCTTGGATCGGCTGCAAACCGGCGTTAGGGAGCAGTCAACTAACGGTTCCTCCGATGGCCTGAGACAACGCTTGGCCCGCCTCAATCACGGGGCGGCTGAGCTGTTCGATCCCGTTCTCGCGCACCCGGCTGGTAGGTCCCGAGACGGAAATCCCCGCAACCGCTTCGCCGTTCACGTCGAACACCGGCGCAGCGATACAGCGCATGCCCTCGTTCTTTTCCTCATTGTCGATCGAAAAACCTCGCGCACGGATAGAAGTTAGGTCCTGTTTCAGACTCTCTACAGTCGTGATCGACCGGTCCGTGAACGCCTGCAGTTGGACCGAAGCCAGCAATCTGTCCAACCGGTCTTCATCCATATGCGCCAGCAGGACCTTCCCGATCCCCGATGCGTGCATGGGCGACAGTGTTCCGGGCGGAAAGAAGGCCCGAATGCTGGCATGCGTTTCGACTTGGCTTAGAAACAGGACTGAGCCTTCTTTCTGAATGCCTAAATTGGCCGTCTCACCCGTGGCTTCCATCAGCTTGCGCATCACCGGCCTTGCCCGATCAACAAGGCTGGTGCGCCTTAGGAATCGCGAGCCTATGACGAAGGCACGGGGGCCGATATGCCAAATCTGCTCGACGGGATCGAACTCTACTAGGCCCCTACCCTCAAGCGTGACAAGGATGCGATAGACCGTGGCCGGGGACTGCTGCATTTCGTCGGACAGCATCGTCAATGACTTGCCTTGCGCCTCGCTCAGATACTCGAAAACCTCCATCGCCCGGTCGAGGGATTTGATCGTGTTCTGAGCCGTTTTGTCATCCCACCCCCGCGGCCTTCCCCTGGCTTTGCGAAGGGAGCCAGCGCCATTTTTTTGAGAAACCATAAGAACCTTCGGATTTTTTCGAAATTTTAATTCATCATATGAAAAACATAAGATACTGACAACTATAATTTAAATCGCGACTATTAGTTTTTGAAAATCGTTTTCAAAAAAATTTAAAATCAAGGAGCTTGGCCTTAGGATGTCTCCAACGACGGAAGGAGACCATCCATGAGCTTTCAAAACCCCGTTTTCATTCCGGGCCCGACCAATATCCCTGAAAGCCTGCGCAAGGCTTGTGACATGCCCACGATCGACCACCGGTCGCCGCTGTTTGGGCAAATTCTGCACCCTGCCCGCGCGGGTGTTCGGAAAGTTCTGAAAAGCGACAGCGCCGAGGTGTTCATCTTCCCCTCGACCGGGACGGGCGGCTGGGAAACAGCTTTGACCAACACCCTATCTGCCGGAGACAAGGTTCTGGCCGCGCGCAACGGCATGTTCAGCCATCGCTGGATCGACATGTGCCAGCGCCACGGGCTGAATGTCGAGATCGTCGAAACCCCGTGGGGTCAGGGCCTGCCTGCCGACCGCTATGAAGAGATCCTGACCGCGGACACCAACCACGAGATCAAAGCCGTTCTTGCCACGCATAACGAAACGGCAACCGGCGTAAAATCGGACATTGCCGCCGTGCGCAAGGCGCTGAACGCGTCAGGGCATTCTGCGCTGCTGTACGTTGATGGCGTCTCGTCCATTGCGTCGATGGATTTCCGCTTTGATGAGTGGGGCGTCGATGTGGCCGTCACCGGATCGCAAAAAGGGTTCATGCTGCCCGCAGGTCTCGCGATCGTCGGCTTTAGCCAGAAGGCGATGGAGGCGACCAAAACTGGCACCCTGCCCCGCACGTTTTTTGACGTCCACGACATGGCCAAGGGATACGCAAACAGCGCCTATCCCTACACGCCTGCCGTCGGCTTGATGAATGGCCTAAACCAGGCCTGCGACATGTTGCTGAAGGAAGGGTTGGAGAACGTCTTTGCCCGCCATACCCGCATCGCCGAAGGGGTGCGTGCCGCTGTTGGCGCATGGGGGCTGGAGCTTTGTGCCGCGAACCCCTCGGTTTATTCCGACACGGTCAGCGCGATCCGCACACCGGATGGTTTCAACGCAACCGATATCGTCACCCATGCCGCCGAGAAATACGGCGTGGCCTTTGGCGTCGGCCTTGGCGAAGTCGCTGGCAAAGTCTTCCGGATCGGACATCTGGGCAGCCTGACCGACGTCATGGCCTTGTCGGGGATCGCGACAGCCGAAATGTGCATGGTCGATCTGGGTTTGAACATTCAACTGGGTTCGGGCGTGGCGGCCGCACAGGAATACTATCGCGGTCATCCAGCCGCCGTTCAGAAGGACGCTGCATGATAAAGGACCTCTCCATGTATATCCCGACCTATGAGGACATGCTCGAGGCGCATACTCGGATCGAACCTTACATCCGTCGGACCCCGGTTCGGACCTCGGACTACCTGAACGAATTGACGGGCGCCCAGTTGTTCTTCAAATGCGAGAACTTTCAGGAACCGGGCGCCTTCAAGGTACGCGGCGCCACCAACGCAGTATTCGGCCTTGACGAGGGACAGGCGAAGAAAGGTGTTGCCACCCATTCCTCCGGTAATCACGCGTCATGCTTGTCCTATGCCGCAATGAAGCGCGGCATTCCGTGCAACGTTGTGATGCCGCGCACAGCGCCTCAGGCCAAGAAAGACACGGTGCGTCGCTACGGAGGCAAAATCACCGAGTGTGAGCCCTCTACCACGTCGCGCGAGGCGACTTTCGCTCAGGTTCAAGCGGCCACGGGGGGGGATTTTGTCCATCCCTACAACGATCCGCGGGTGATCGCCGGACAGGGCACCTGTTCGCGCGAATTCATGGAGCAGACCGATGGTCTGGACGCGGTGGTTGCCCCTATCGGCGGTGGTGGCATGGTGTCCGGCACTTGCCTGACCCTGTCCACCCTTGCGCCTGAAACCGAAATCATTGCGGCGGAACCCGAACAGGCGGATGACGCCTATCGCAGTTTCAAAGCGGGTCACATCATCGCCGATGATGCGCCGAAGACCATTGCCGACGGCCTGTTGGTGCCCCTGAAAGACCTAACGTGGCACTTCGTCTCGAACCACGTTTCCGAGATCTACACGGCCTCGGAACAAGAGATCATCGACGCGATGAAGCTGACGTGGAAACACCTTCGGGTCGTGATGGAGCCGTCCTCGGCTGTGCCTCTGGCTACGATCCTCAAG
Organism: Ruegeria sp. AI3; assembly: GCF_056541245.1. NCBI lineage: Bacteria > Pseudomonadati > Pseudomonadota > Alphaproteobacteria > Rhodobacterales > Roseobacteraceae > Ruegeria > Ruegeria sp. AI3. The sequence goes on along the minus strand of NZ_JBQFYA010000006.1, from coordinate 251,110 downwards.
AACCCCGACGCGTTCAAAGGTAAGCGGGTCGGCCTGATCATCACCGGTGGCAATGTCGATCTGGACAAGCTGCCCTGGCTGAACACCTGACCCAGTCGCAACAGACATCAATACCGACACAGGAATACGGACATGAAAGATATGACCAATCTCGACGCATTCGAAGTAGGCTATGACATTCCGGCCAAGCCCGGAATGGATGAAGCAGACATCCAGACCCCCAGCCTTGTGCTGGATCTCGATGCGCTTGAACGCAACATCAAGAAGATGGGCGATTATGCCAAGGCCCACGGTATGCGCCACCGCGTGCACGGCAAAATGCACAAATCCGTCGATGTGGCGAAACTGCAGGAACGCCTTGGCGGAGCAGTGGGCGTGTGCTGTCAGAAGGTTTCAGAGGCCGAGGTTTTCGTGCGCGGTGGGATCAAGGACGTGTTGGTGTCGAACCAGGTGCGCGACCCCGCCAAGATCGACCGCCTGGCCAGCCTGCCAAAACTCGGCAGTCGCATCATTGTATGTGTCGACGACGTAGACAACGTCGCAGATCTTTCCGGAGCAGCCGTCGATCACGGCACTCAGCTTGAGGTCTTCGTCGAGATCGACTGCGGCGCGGGACGGTGCGGCGTGACCACTACGCCTCAGGTGATTGAAATTGCCAAAGCGGTCGAAGCGGCCGACAACCTCAAATTCACCGGCATTCAAGCCTATCAGGGTGCGATGCAGCATCTCGACAGCTACGAGGCGCGCAAGGAAAAGCTGGATACCGCAATTGCGATGGTCAAAGACGCTGTTGACGGCCTGAAAGCCGAAGGCATCGATTGCGAGCTGGTTTCAGGCGGCGGCACCGGCTCTTACTACTTCGAGTCCGACTCGGGCGTATACAATGAGCTTCAATGCGGGTCCTATGCCTTCATGGATGCCGATTACGGCCGCATTCTGGACAAAGACGGCAACCGCATCGACCGGGGTGAGTGGGAGAACGCTCTGTTCATCCTGACCAGCGTCATGAGCCACGCCAAAGCTGATAAGGCGATTGTCGATGCAGGCCTAAAGGCGCAATCGGTAGACAGCGGTTTACCCGTCGTGTTTGGGCGCGACGACGTTGAGTACACTAAATGCTCGGACGAGCATGGCGTTGTGATGGATACGGATGGTGTTCTCAAAGTCAACGACAAGCTCAAGCTGGTGCCCGGTCACTGCGACCCAACGGCCAATGTACATGATTGGTATGTCGGTGTGCGCAACGGCAAGGTCGAGGCCGTCTGGCCCGTATCCGCCCGCGGCCGCGCCTACTAAGGCCTTACAATCAAGAAAATCTGGCTCAACAGTAGCCTGATTCTCGCCCGTGTACCTCCTCTCCCTTCGGGACAAGCGCACGGGCGAACGAATTCCAAGTGGAGACTGACATGTTGATCGTACCCGAGCGTGAGATCGCCGGATTGATGACCCGCCAAGCCGCCTTTGATGCCGTTGAAAGCGTCTTTGCGGCGATGGCCGCTGGCGATGCCTATAACTTCCCTGTTGTGCGTGAGGCCATCGGCCACGAAGACGCGCTGTATGGCTTCAAGGGTGGTTTTGACCGCGCCGGCCTGACTTTGGGCCTGAAGGCCGGTGGCTATTGGCCGAACAACCTTGAGAAACGCGGGTTGATCAACCACCAATCCACGGTTTTTCTGTTCGATCCCGACACGGGCAAACCGTCGGCGATGGTTGGCGGCAACCTGTTGACGGCGCTGCGCACAGCGGCGGCTTCGTCCGTGTCGATCAAACATCTGGCCCGCGCAGATGCCAAGGTGATCGGCATGATCGGAGCGGGCCATCAGGCCGGTTTTCAACTGCGCGCCGCGCTGGAACAGCATAGCTTTGAAAAGGTCATTGGCTGGAACTACCACCCGGAAATGCTGCCCAATATCGAGAAAGTCGCTGTTGAGGCAGGCGTCCCATTTGAGGCGGTCGAACTTGACGGAATGACCGAAGCGGATGTGATCATCTCGATCACTTCGGCTTTTGCGCCGTCGTTGATGGCACACCACGTCAGCCCCGGAACGCATGTGGCCTGCATGGGAACAGACACCAAGGGCAAACAGGAGGTCGAATCCACCCTGCTGGCCAAAGCGAGTGTCTACACAGACGAGGTTGCGCAATCCATCACCATTGGCGAGGCACAGCACGCCGTCGCAGAAGGTCTGATCAGCCAAAGCGACGTCGCTCAGCTTGGCGCGGTCATCAATGGAACGCATGAGGGCCGCTCCGCGGATGATCAGATCACATTGTTCGATGGCACAGGCGTTGGCCTGCAGGATCTTGCGGTGGCCGCAGCGGTGGTTGACCTTGCCGTAGAAAAAGGGATCGCGATCGAGGTTGATTTCTGACCTCGCTGGTACCTGTTTCCGAGCAGCAAGTCGCCCCTCGGCTTGCAACGGCCGGGGTTCGTGCCCCGGCCAATGTCATTCCACCCGGAAGATTTTGCTAGGCGTTGAATTTTCGCTGGATTGCCAGCCTCATGCGCAGGGAAGTTGCGATACCTTGCGCATCTTCAGGCGATTTATTCGACGATAAGGAACGGCACCTCGAACCAATGCTCCTGCAGGTTGGGTCCAGTTCCAATTCTATCCACGACCGCAAAAAGCCCCGGATCATGGAGCGGTGTCAGTACCCCGTGCCAAGTGTTTCGGTGGTAGTTCACCCCTTGCCTCGGCGCAGTTATGAACGCAATCGGGTGTCCGGGTTGTCCGTCTTCATCGGTAGCTACAACCACAACAAACGGCTTTTCGGACAATGGCAGAAAGGCCTGACTGCCCTCAGGGTGACGCTCCATCATATCCAGCCTGATCGGAAGGCTGAAAGCCTCGGACTGGAACACGCTGATCCCCGCGCGGCCGTCCTGGAAATCCAACTCTGCGCGGTCATGATAGCGGGCGCATTTGCCCTGATTGATGTACTTGTCCACCTCACCCGCCGCTTGGATCACATCTCCAAACGGCGCAAAGGCTTCAGGGGTCAGAGGCTGTAGCTTCAACTCGATGGTCATTCCGAGAACTTCTCGATCAAGCGCAGCTCGGCGATCCGTTCGACCTGACGGCAGGCTTCGTCGAACTCGGTATCCCGGTCGCTGTCTATGCGGCGGTGAAAGGCCTTTAGGATGCTGGCCTTCGTGTTGTCCTTGACCGCGATGATGAAGGGAAAGCCGAATTTGGCCGTGTAGGCCTCATTCAACGCGGTAAAGGTTTCGCGTTCTTCATCCGTCAGCATGTCCAGACCGGCCCCAGCCTGTTCCGCCGTGCTTTCCTTGGTCAGCCGCCCGGCGGCGGCAAGCTTGCCCGCCAGATCCGGGTGCGCCGTCAGAACGCCAAGGCGTTGCTCGGACGTGGCGGTGCGAAAAACACGGGCCAGCGCATTGTGGACGCCAGCCGCATTGTCATGGGTCGGTCCCAGTTCAAGGTCAAATGCGCCTTCGGCAATCCATGGGCTGTGTTCGAACACGCCGCCAAATTCGGATACAAAGGTCGGCTGGTCCATTTCGGACGGGGTGAGACGTTGCATCGGGGGGTGTTCCTTGGCCCAGTGATCGGCGATCTGTTCACGGGTCGCGAACCAGACTCCATCATGTTGTCTGAAATAGTCCAGCGCGCGTTTCAGCGCCATGGCGCGACCCGGACGGCCAATCAAGCGACAATGCAACCCGATCGAGAGCATTTTCGGCATACCCGCCGTGCCCTCGGCATAGAGCATGTCGAAGCTATCTTTCAGATAGCTTTCGAACTGCTCGCCATTCGTATACCCGGCCTGAATCGCGAAACGCATATCGTTGCAATCCATCGTATAGGGCACGATCAACTGATCCTTGCCCCCTCCCTTGATCCAATAGGGCAGATCATCGGCATAGCTGTCCGCGATATAGGCAAAGTCACCCTCTTCGGCAGCAAGATCAATCGTGTTCATCGAACACCGGCCCGTGTACCAACCGCGCGGAGGTTGACCGGTGACTTCGGTGTGCAAACGGATCGCCTCGCGGACCTGGGAGCGCTCAACTTGCGGGTCCATATCCTTGTGTTCGATCCATTTCAGCCCGTGGCTCGCGATCTCCCAGCCTGCATGCTTCATCGCCGCAACCTGTGCTGGGGCACGCGCCAAAGCGGTCGCCACGCCATAAACGGTCACTGGCAGGTCCTGCAAAAGGTGGTGAACACGCCAGAACCCGGCACGGCTGCCGTATTCGTAGATCGATTCCATGTTCCAGTGCCGCTGTCCTGGCCAGGGGGCCGCACCAGTGATCTCGGACAGAAACGCCTCAGATGCAGCGTCACCGTGCAAGATGTTGTTTTCGCCACCTTCCTCATAGTTCAATACGATCTGAATCGCGATCCGGGCCCCATTCGGCCAGTTGGCTTTTGGCATTTGACTGCCATAGCCGGTCATATCTCGTGGATAAGGCTTCACATCTGTTTCCTTCTTCTTGAGTTCCTCAATACTCCGGATAATCAAAGAAATTTTTCAAAAAATACGAAAAGCAGCTTCGGATAGTCTGGCTTTGCCCTCGGAGGAGAAAACAGACTAATGAATAAGCAACTTTAGGAGTGGCACAAATGACCGGTTACCTTACCACACATGTTCTGGATACTGCACGGGGATGCCCCGCCGAGGGGCTGAAAATCGAGCTGTACCGCATCAATGGTACAGACCGCACCTTGCTGAAAGCACTGGTAACAAATGACGACGGCAGAACCAACGAGCAGATTCTGCCGCAATCCGAGTTTTCAACGGGCGAGTATGAGCTGATCTTCTATGCCGGCGCGTACCTTGACGCGTCGGGCACGCCGCCCGAGGAACCTCGCTTTCTGGATGTGATACCGATCCGGTTCGGGATGTCCGAGCAGTCTCACTATCATGTGCCTCTGCTTCTTTCCCCTTTTGGATACTCGACCTACCGCGGCAGCTGAGGCCTTGTCGCTCTAGTTGTTCGCAGCAGCGATCGAGGATCCGATACGCTCTATGATGAACTCCATGAAAAGCCGCGTTTTGGGGTCTTGCATGCGACGGTGGGTGAACAAACACGCCATCTGAATGGGTTCCGGCGGCGTTTCTGTTGCGACCGGAATCAGATTCCCGGCCTTGAGGTGCTGTGCGATTTCAAAGATCGGCTTGAGCGCGATCCCGTGACCCGCAAGTGCCCAATCCGTCAACACATCGCCATCGTCCGATTCATAGCGGCCAGAAACGCGAAATCGCTTTGGCCCCGTTTCAGTTCTGAGAAGCCATTGAAACTCGGTCGCGCCCGGAAAGCGCAGATTGAGGCATTCATGATTGTCGGCGATCAAGTCGTCTCCGCTTGCCGGCATCCCGCGTTTTTTGATGTATTTTGGGGATGCACACAGAACTCTTTCAACATCGGCGATCTTGCGAATGCGCAAGTTGCTGTCCTCGGGCTGCCCTAGGAAAAACGCAAGATCCAGACCTTCTGTTGTTAGATCGACTTTGCGATCTGTCAGCCTCAGCCTGACATTGACTTCGGGGTACTCGGCCAGAAACTTTGGAACCTGTGGCGCGATCAGCCTGCGACCGACGCCCAATGGCGCAGCGACATAGAGAGATCCTTTTAGATTCTCGGTAATATTGACGATCTGCGCCTCGGCGTTTTCGACGGCCTCGAGGATCTCAGCGGCCCCCCGATAAAACGATTGCCCTTGTTCGGTCGGCGTTAGGCTGCGCGTCGTGCGTTGAAATAGCCGCACGCCGAGATGCTCTTCCAATTGCGATATCCGCGCTGAGGTGACAGCCGGAGAAACCCTCAGATCACGGCCTGCGGCAGACATGCTGCCCAACTCGTAGACTCGGACAAAGGTTCTGATGTTATCTAGATAGGACATTTTTTTGCATTTTTTGATACTGCTTGGTCTTTGCTAGCAATACCAGAACAAAGCAGTCTCGCATAGAGTGAGCGGAAGCAAAGAATCTTAGGAGCAAACCCATGTATGATCTGGCCGTAATGTGGGAGTGGATCGCCTTTTCGGTCCGCTGGCTGCACGTTGTCACTGCGATGGCGTGGATTGGGGCATCTTTTTACTTTATCGCTTTGGACCTTATGCTTAAGCCAAACCCTGCGCTGCCGGATGGGGCCTATGGCGAAGAATGGGAGGTCCATGGCGGCGGGTTTTATCACACCGTGAAATACCTCGTGGCCCCCGCCCAGATGCCCGAGCATCTGACCTGGCACAAATGGCAAAGCTACACGACATGGCTGTCCGGCGCCGCGCTTCTGATGATCATTTACTGGGTTGGAGGAGAGCTGTTCCTTCTAGACCCAACCAAGGTCGATCTGGCGCTATGGCAGGGAATTCTGATCTCTGGCGGGTCACTGACCATTGGTTGGTTGCTCTATGACCAAATGTGCAAATCCAAGCTGAGCGATCATCCCACCGTTCTGATGCTGTTGTTGTTCGTGATCCTGGTGATCATGTCCTGGGGCTACAACCAGATATTCACCGGACGGGCCGCTCTGCTGCATCTTGGGGCGTTTACCGCAACGATCATGACGGCCAATGTGTTCTTTCAGATCATGCCGAACCAGCGCATCGTGGTCGCAGACCTCAAGGCGGGTCGGACCCCGGACGCCAAATACGGCAAGATTGCCAAGGTGCGTTCGACGCACAACAACTATCTGACCTTGCCGGTCGTGTTCCTGATGCTGTCGAACCACTACCCGCTGGCCTTCGGCACTGAGTATTCCTGGATCATTGCAAGCCTGATCTTCCTGACCGGGGTCACCATTCGCCACTACTTCAACACGATGCATGCGACTGGAACAGGCCCTCATTGGACCTGGGCAGTCACGGTCCTTCTGATGATCGCGATTGCATGGCTGTCCTCGGTCCGGTCCGGCGAGACATGGGAAGAGGCCGAAGCGCGCGAACTGACACCCTATGAACAGAAATTCGCTTCGGCCGAGGGGTTCGAGGCCGCTTATGACACGGTCCTGGGCAACTGTTCCATGTGTCATGCGCGCGAGCCGGTTTATGGCACAATGAAATGGGCGCCCAAGAAGGTCTATCTTGAAACGCCCGGCGATGTCGCCCGCCAGGCTGATCAAATCTATCTGCAGGCCGGGATCAGCCACGCGATGCCGCCGCCAGCCTCGGTTCAAATGGATGACGAAGCCCGTCAGACCATCATCGCTTGGGTGCGTGAAGTAAGAGGCCAGTAAGCCCCGACTTGTAGCAGGTGAAACAGGACCCTCCTGCTGGTTTATCCAAAGAACCTTTTGCTGTGTTTCGCGATGTGTTCGACGAACAGGCGTATCTTAGGGTCCTGAAGTTTCTTGTGCGGATAGAGGCAGCCGAAGATGGTCGGCAATGGCGGTGTCGAGGGCAGAACCTCAACCAGTTGGCCTGACACGAGATACTCTTTCACATCAAAGCGCGGTTTGTTGACGATCCCCTTGCCTGCCAAAGCCCAATCCGTCAGGACATCGCCATCATCCGCATCGTATTTTCCTCGAACCTCCAGTTTGCGCGGCCCCATATCGGTGTTCAGGGTCCAGAAATACTCAGGCGATCTAGGATAGCGCAGCAGCAGGCAATTGTGCGGAGAGTGCAATAGATCATCCGGCGTTTTTGGCACGCCGAAATTCGAAAGATATTCAGGCGAGGCACATAGCAGCCGATCACAATCCGCGAATTTCCGCAGCTTCATGGTGGAATCGCCCGGCTCTCCGATAAAGAACGCAATATCCAGACCATCGGCCATCATGTCCACTTTGCGGTCGGACAGGCGCATGCGGATCTCGGTCTCTGGATAACGCTCCGAGAAATCCGGCACCAGCGGCGCAACGATTCTACGCCCAACCCCCAGCGGCGCTGTGATGCGGATTGCGCCTCGAGGGGCGTCCGAAAAACTGGCGACGCGCGCCTCGGCGTGGTCCAACGCCAGCAAGACGGCCTTGGCCTCATCATAGAAAACCTCGCCGACCTCTGTTGCCGTCATCGAGCGGGTTGTTCTGTTGAACAGGCGCACGCCCAGATGGTTTTCCAGCTCTTTCAGACGTTTGCTGGCCACTGCGGGTGTCAGCCGCAGGTCACGGCCGCCGGACGTGATGCTGCCTAGCTGCATCACCCTAACGAAGACACGCAAGCTTTCGATGTATGACATTCATTCCTCCCACTGCGGGAAGACTGCGACGGCCGGATTTCTTTTTCAACGTTTTGTTGAAAGTATTTGTCATTTCCGACGATTTTAAGACTCAATCTCTGACTCTATGGTCCTGCGGCGACCCACCCGAAGGCAGGTGTAGAGGGAGATTAGCATGACGCCGCGCACTGACATCCGATTTGTCCTAAATGGCAAGGATGTATCCGTTCCAGACGTATCAGCCGACCAGACTCTTCTAGATTTTCTACGTCTCGAGCGTCGGCTGACCGGCACCAAGGAAGGCTGCGCCGAAGGGGATTGCGGTGCATGTACCGTGCTTGTCGGGCGGCTTGGGCGGACAGGACTTGCCTATGCTCCAGTGAATGCATGCATTCGGTTCCTCGCTTCTTTGGACGGCTGCCATGTCGTGACGGTTGAGCATCTGTCCGGCCCCGACGGTCGCCTTCATCCGGTGCAGCAAGCCATGGTGGATCATCACGGCAGCCAATGCGGGTTCTGCACGCCGGGCTTCGTCATGGCGCTCTATGCGCTGTGGATGCAAACGCCCGAACCAACAGAGGCGCAGGTCGAAACCGCATTGCAGGGCAATTTGTGCCGCTGCACCGGGTATGAGTCAATCATTCGGGCAGCCGTTGCCGTCAGCTGCTATGGCACCCCGGCCTCGGACCACCTGAACACCGAACGTGAGGCCGTGACAGGTCGTCTGGCAGCACTGAAAGACGGTCGCCGCGTCGTCTCGGGTCCGATGGACAATCTGAGCATCCTTCCCTCCAGCGTGGATGATCTGGCCGACTGCCTGCAGACTTACCCAGAGGCCACTATCGTCGCGGGGGCAACAGATGTGGGCCTGTGGGTCACGAAATTTCTGCGCAAAATCGGACCGGCGATCTTTACCGGACATCTCGAAGACCTGAAAACGGTCGAAACACAGGGCCAGCACCTGCTGATCGGTGCAGGTGCCAGCTACACTGATTGCCAAAACCTGCTGTCTGAGCATCTACCGCATCTGACCTCGTACTGGGATCGCATCGCCGGGTGGCAGGTGCGAAACATGGGTACAGTTGGCGGAAACATCGCGAACGGTTCCCCCATCGGGGACACGCCGCCTGTGCTGATCGCGCTTGGAGCGGAAATCACGCTGCGGCGAGGGTCGGATGTGCGGACCTTGCCACTGGACGCATTCTTCATTGACTACGGCAAACAAGATCGCCAACCGGACGAGTTTGTCGAAAGCATACTTGTTCCTCTGCCCCAGCCAAAGGAAATGAACGCCGCCTACAAGATCTCGAAGCGCCGGGATGAGGATATCTCCTCGGTGGCGGCAGGTATTCATATGTCGGTTGAAGATGGCATCATCTGCGACGCCCGCATCGCCATGGGTGGCATGGCCGCGACGCCAAAGCGCGCGTCTGCTGCCGAGGCTGCTCTGAACGGTCAGCCCTGGTCGCGGGAAAGTTTCGAGGCGGCGGCAACGGCGCTGGCTCAGGATTTCTCACCCCTGACCGATTGGCGAGCCTCGTCTGACTATCGGATGCTGACGGCCCAGAACCTGCTGCGTCGGTTCTTCCTAGAACATGACGCCCAGACCGACACCCCCGTTCAACTGGCCCGTGCGTAACAAGGAGACGACACAATGAAAGACACCGTTTCCATCGTTGGGGCCGCCCACACCGACGTCAACCACGACAGCGCGATCAAGCATGTTACCGGAGAGGCTGACTACACCGACGATATCGCCCTGCCCCAAGGCGCGCTGCACGCCTATCTTGGCGTTTCCGACGTAGCCCATGCCAAACTGTTGGGCATCGATTTTGCGAAGGTTCTGGCGACACCCGGCGTTGTTGGGGTTTTGACGGCAGATGACGTGCCCGGGATCAATGACATCAGCCCGACCCATCTGAACGACGAGCCGGTTTTCCCAACCGATACCATTCAGTTTCACGGCCAACCCCTGTTCGCCGTCGTTGCCGAAACTCGCGACATCGCACGCCGTGCCGCCGAGCTGGCAGACATCGAATACGAACCACTGCCCCATGCGCTAGACCCGATTGAGGCCCAAAATGCTGGCTACCCGCATGTCACCGCCCCTCTTAAGCTGGAGCGCGGAGATGTCGCCCCGGCTCAGGCTTCGGCCCCCAACCGGATCCAAGGTCGGATGCGCGTCGGCGGTCAGGATCACATGTATCTTGAGGGTCACATTGCCTTTGCCATTCCGGGCGAGGATGATGATGTGGTTGTGCATTGCTCGACCCAGCATCCGTCTGAGGCGCAGCATATGGTGGCCCATGCACTTGGCGTGCCGTCCAACGCCGTTGTGGTCAATGTCCGCCGCATGGGTGGTGGCTTTGGCGGCAAGGAAAGCCAAATGAACCTGTTCTGCGTTGTGGCCGCCATGGCCGCAAAGAAGTGGAACAGGGCCGTCAAGATCAGGCCCGACCGGGATCAGGACATGACGGCGACCGGCAAACGCCATGACTTTGTGATCGACTATGACGTGGCCTTTGACGATGCCGGTCGCATTCAAGCCGTCGAAGGCAGCTTTGCCGCGCGCTGCGGGTTCTCGGCAGATCTTTCGGGCCCCGTGACCGACCGGGCGCTGTTTCATGCGGATAACGCTTATTTTCACCCGAATGTGCGCCTTAACAGCCACCCGATGAAAACCAACACGGTCTCAAACACCGCCTTCCGCGGATTTGGCGGACCACAGGGGGTGATCGCGGCGGAAAGGATGATCGAGGAAATTGCGTATGCCACGGGTCAGGACCCTCTGGATGTGCGCAAAGCCAATTTCTATGGCACCGAAGATCGGAACGTGACGCCTTATCATCAGGTGGTCGAAGACAGCATTCTGGATCGGCTGGTCGGAGAACTAGAGGAGACCTCAGACTACCGCCAGCGGCGACAAGACATCATCGACTTCAACAAAACGTCTCCGATCCTGAAAAAGGGCATCGCTCTGACGCCGGTGAAGTTCGGCATATCGTTCACGGCGACGTGGTACAATCAGGCCGGCGCGCTGGTGCATGTCTACAAAGATGGTTCGATCCACTTGAATCACGGCGGCACCGAAATGGGGCAAGGCCTGAATACCAAAGTCGCGCAGGTGGTGGCTGAGGCCTTCCAAGTTGATTTCAACCGGATCAAGATCACCAAGACAACGACCGAGAAGGTCCCAAACACATCCGCCACCGCAGCTTCCAGCGGCACCGACCTGAACGGAATGGCCGCGTTGAACGCGGTCGAGCAGATCAAGGAACGGCTGGTGAAATTCGCCTCGGAAACATGGGAAGTAAGCCCCGAGCAGGTGATCTTTCTCACCAACCATGTTCATATCGGCGAAGAGGTTCTGCCCTTCGATGTCTTCATCAAACAGGCCTATCTGGCGCGCGTGCAGTTGTCGGCAGCCGGGTTCTACAAAACCCCCAAGATCCACTGGGACCGGGACAAGGGACAAGGCCGCCCGTTCTACTACTACGCCTATGGGGCATCCTGTTCGGAAGTGACCATAGATAGCCTGACCGGAGAATACCGGGTCGACCGCACGGATGTGCTGCACGATGTCGGACGCTCGTTGAACCCCGTTCTCGATAAGGGTCAGGTGGAAGGGGCCTTTATTCAGGGTATGGGCTGGCTGACCACCGAAGAGCTTTGGTGGGATGATGCCGGTCGCCTGCGCACCCATGCTCCGTCGACATACAAGATCCCGCTGGCCTCGGACCGCCCGCGTATCTTCAATGTCAAACTCGCCGATTGGTCGGAAAACCGAGAGTTGACGATCAAACGCTCCAAAGCCGTGGGCGAGCCGCCCTTCATGCTGGGAATTTCGGTGTTCGAGGCCCTGTCGATGGCCGTGGCATCCGTCGCCGACTACCGGGAGTGCCCTCGCCTGGACGCCCCGGCCACGCCCGAGCGTGTACTGATGGCCGTTGCCCGCCTGCAAAACGGTGCCTAAACGATGCCTGCCGCGCAGTCCCTGAGGACGTTTCTCTCCGAACAAAGCAGCGTGATCCGCATCGCGCTGACACGTGTGCGCGGGTCTTCGCCCCGCAACGAAGGGACAGAGATGTTCGTGGCGCCTAACGCCCTGTGGGGGACAATCGGCGGTGGGCAGTTGGAGTTCATGGCCATCAACGCCGCGCGGGACATGCTGCGAGGCGGGTCGCTACACCGGGAAATGGATGTACCGCTCGGACCCGAAATTGGCCAGTGCTGCGGGGGACGGGTCGAGTTGCAACTGACCCGTATGCGGTCCTCGGACAAGGGGGCCGCAACCGACCGGGCGGCGCGGCGCGACGATGCCTTGCCACATGTCTACGTGATGGGGGCGGGTCATGTGGGACGCGCACTTGCGGATCTTTTTCAGCACTTGCCTGTGCGCTGCATCCTTGTCGACACACGGGCCGAGGAAATCGACCTCTGCACTGCGGATGTCGAAACCCGGCTGAGTGCAATCCCCGAAGCCGAAATCTTCAGCGCGCCCGCAGGCAGCGCCTTTATCGTCCTGACCCATGATCACGGGCTGGATTTCCTGCTGACCACCGCCGCGCTTGAACGTCAGGACGCGGCCTATGTTGGCATGATCGGATCCGCGACCAAGCGGATCAAGCTGAGGAATTGGGCACACAAACAGTGTGACGGACAATCCATCGAACATTTGAGATGCCCCATCGGGGCAAGCGGTAGCCGCGACAAGCGGCCCAGCATCATCGCCACCTTCGTGGTGGCCGAGGTGATGGCTGAACTGACCTCTGAAACTGCCGCGACCGCCCCGACCGGGGCAACCAAGGCGCCCCATGCGGGCCAACATCACGACCGGAGAGGGAGAACCGCCTGACATCCACCAGGCAATTCCGGTCCTATCAGAGGAGGAGACCGTCATGGACGGGAGGACCTACGAATACAAGCTGTTTACCCGCAGCGACTTCAGCGCTTTCTGGGCGCTTTTTACGGATAACCTAGTGAACCTGCTGATCCTTTCCGGGGTCTGTCAGTTCGTGTTCCAAATGCCAGCCGAGATCGTTTTTGGCCGCATCGTACCCGGTGCCGCCATAGCAATCCTGGCCGGTGTCGGGGTCTACACGGTTCTCGCCAAATGGGCGGCCACCAGGAAGGGCCAAGATGTCACCGCCCTGCCCTATGGCATCTCGACGCCGGTCATGTTCGTCTATCTTTTCGGCGTAATTGGACCCATTTACTGGGCCACCAATGACCCGATGCTGGCCTGGCAGGTAGGAATCGGCGCGGGCTTAATGGGCGGGATCGTTGCAGCCCTTGGGGCGTTTGTGGGTCCCTACCTGAAACGCATTACACCGCGCGCCGGGATGCTTGGCACGCTGTGTGGCATTGCGCTGGTCTTCATCGGCTCAGTCCCGTTGGCCGAGGTGTTTGAGAACCCAATCATCGGTTTTACCTCATTGCTGTTCATCCTTTGGGGTCTGATCGGGCGGTTCCGCCTGCCGGGCAACGTGCCTGCCGGTCTGGTCGCGATTGCGGCGGGCACGGTGATTGCCATCATCCTTGGTGAATCGAAAATCGACACAAGCGGCATCGGCTTCTACCCACCAATCCCCTATTTCGGTGACCTCATCGTCGGTGTTCAGTACCTGTTCGCCAACCCTGAGCTGTTTCTGGTGCTAATCCCGGTCCAGATCTACAACTTCATCGAAACCATGAACAACGTGGAATCCGCCGAGGCCGCGGGCGATCACTACCCCGTCGGGCTGTGCCAGGTAACGGATGGCGCGGGCACGATGCTGGGCGCGCTGTTTGGCTCTCCATTCCCGACGACAGTCTATATCGGTCATCCGGCCTACAAACGGCTTGATGCACATGCGGGCTACATCGTGGGTGTGGCCGTCGTGATCGCGGCTGCAGCTTTCCTTGGCTTCCTGTCCTTCCTTGCGGGTCTTATCCCGATTGCGGCTGCGGCGCCTGTTCTGGTCTTTGTCTCGGTCAGCCTGATCACCAACACGGCTTGGGCGGTGAAGCCGATGCACATGGCTGCGGTCTCCTTTGCGATCTTGCCCCACATCTCGGCCTTCCTGGTGGTCAAATGGGGGTCGCTGATGAACGCGCTGCGCAGTAGCGGTGTCGAAGGCCTGCCTGCGCTGGGTGAAGAGGGTCTGACCGCCGCACTCCTGATGGAGGGAGCCCATTACGAAGGACATCTGGCGCTGAGCCAAGGTGCAATCATCACAGGTCTGATCTGGGGCGCCATTGTGGCCGACGTGATTGACGGCCGGTTCCGGATGGCAGGGGCGTTTGCCGTCGCTGGCGGACTTATGTCGGCGGTAGGGATCATCCACTCCTACACGCTGCAGATGCCGCAGTTCGACGGGATTACCATCGGCTATCTGATCGTCGGCGCGTTCCTCTATCTCTACCCAATGCTCGCCCCTAAAGAGGATCTTGAGCATCGCGTGATCGTTCCAGATGAGCCCGATCTGATCGACGACGATACACCTGCACAACAGGCCTGATCCATGATGGGGCAGCCTCAGGGCTGCCCCCTACCCGTTTTCCCACGACATACGAGACATTCCATGACACAGAGATTGCTGCGCGGTCGTCTGCTGACCTTTCATCGTGAGCCCCAGAACGGCGAAGATACCGGCGCCTATACCTATCTTGAGGACGGCGCGCTGCTGATCCGGGACGGGATCATTCAGGACACCGGCCCATTCTCGACGATCAGCGCAAAGGCCGAAGACGTGCCTGTGACGGACCATCGCCCTCATCTGATGATGGCGGGGTTTATCGACACCCATATCCACTTCCCTCAAATGCAGGTGATCGCCTCGTGGGGCGCACAGCTCTTGGACTGGCTCAACACCTACACATTCCCCGAAGAAACCCGCTTTGCCTCGGACGGGCACAGCGCGACCATGGCGCGGGCGTTCTATGATCAGCTGATTGCGCATGGCACCACGACGGCGGTTGCCTATTGCTCGGTCCACAAAACCTCGGCTGACGCGTTCTTTACCGAGGCGACCAGACGCAACATGCGCATGCTTGGCGGAAAGGTCCTGATGGACCGCAACGCGCCCGAGGCGCTGCAGGATACGCCCCAATCCGGATATGACGACACCAAAGCTCTGATCACCGACTGGCATGGCAAGGGACGCAACGGCTATGTCATCACGCCCCGGTTTGCAATCACCTCAACCCCGGACCAGATGGCCATGGCCCAGGCGCTGGCGCAAGAGCATCCCGACTGCCACATCCAGACACACCTATCGGAAAACAAGGACGAGATTGCCTTTACCAAAAAACTCTATCCGCAGGCGCGGGACTATCTGGATGTCTACCAGTCCTACGGTTTGCTGGGACGGAGAACCCTGCTGGGACACTCCATCCATCTTGAGCCGCGCGAGATCGACGCGCTGGCCGAAACCGGCGCGCATCCCGTGTTCTGCCCGACCTCGAACCTGTTTCTAGGCAGCGGCCTGTTTGATCATGCCGGGCTGAGCGCGCGCGGAATCGCCAATGGGATCGCAACGGATGTTGGTGCTGGCACCAGCTATTCAATGCTGCAAACCCTGAACGAAGGTTACAAAGTCCTGCAATTGCAAGGGACAGCCCTGCACCCTTTGCAAGCATTCCATTGGGCAACCCTCGGCAATGCCTGCGTTCTGGGCCTCGAAGACAAAATCGGCACGCTCGCCCCGGGAAGTGAAGCGGATGTCGTCGTTCTGAACGCACGCAGCACCCCGGCCATGGCTCTTCGCATGGACCGCGTGGACAGCCTGGCGCAAGAGCTTTTCGTTCTGCAGATGATGGGAGACGACCGCGCGATCGAGAAAGTCTACGTGTCGGGGACACCCAGCAAAGTTGCAGGGCCGCAACCTGAACGAGCCAAAGTCTCTGCCTAGCGGCACCTGTAACGCGGGCCCATTTCCATCCCGCGACGGTCTTTGATTGAAAGCCCGGATCAGTTGACTTGCTCGATCCGGGCTAGACCCTTCAAAACCGCGCGGCCAAGTTCCTGATCGCACAAGGCAAAAAGCGCGGGATGCCTCGGGTACCCAATAAATCCTTCTGGTGCAATGAAAAATCGATCTGTATCCCGTCATTCCACAAATTGAGTAACAAGGCAGGTGACGGCATCATCTGCTGCGACATGGCGGCAAATACCAGTGTGTTAGGTTAGGAGGCGGGTCTGCAAAGAGATTTGATCTTCTAGCAGCCACCACTTCCAATCCTTCAACTTGCGATGTGGGGTTCCGACTTGTTTGCTTGGCTTCTGCCTGCGTTTTTCGTGATCCCGAGTCTACCCCTCAAACTTCAAGGCGATGCTTTCTTGTGTCGCAACGCTTTGACAGCACAGGATGAGTCCTTTTGAGATATCGTCGTCTTCAAGTGCAACTCGGTTCCGCATATGGACGGCCCCTTCAGTAAGCCGGGCAACACAGGCACCACAAACACCGGACTGGCAACTGTATGGTGGGTTCAAGCCTTTCGCTTGAGCAGCTTCCAGTATGGTTTGACCCGCAGCCACTGGTACATCATGCCATGCACCATGCAGATTTATGCGGGCTGTCGCCGCGACTCCTGACGTGCTGAGATCGTGTTTGACATCGCCACCAAAGCTTTCCTTGTGAATGCGATCGTCAGGCACGTCCAAATTCTTGAGCGCCGCCCGCAGGTCCGTGTTCATGCTGCCCGGACCGCAGATCCAGTACTGCACGTCCTGCGCTACAGGTGGGGTCTCGGCAATAGCGGCCTGAACGGTGTTTGCGTCCAACCGACCCGTGCGCCAAGGGCTGAACCAACTCAGCAATGACGGGTGGGACAGAACATGGCGCACAGAAAAGCGTTTTGGGTATCGCGCTTGGATCTGCTCTAACTCGTCCCGAAAAATGATGCTGTTCGCGTTGGTATTGCCGAAAACCAAATGCGCGACGGAATGCGGCTCGTCCGTCAAAACGGCATTGATCATCGCGTATAGAGGCGTGATGCCACTGCCCGCGCCAAAGAAATAGTGCGTGCGGCGTTTCAGGGGGCCGGGCGTTAAGGTGAACTGTCCAAAGGGGGGCATGACTTCGATGATATCGCCCACCGACAGAGCATCACCGATATGGTTCGATACGATCCCGTCTTTCACACGTTTCACAGTGACGCGCAGTGCGGATCCAGGAGGGTTTGAGATGGTGTAGCTGCGCCTATGTTCCTGCCCTTCGATCAAAAACCTGATCGTCAGATGTTGCCCTGCTATCCATTGAAACAGATCAGCCAGTCTGGCAGGGACATCTAAAGTAACACTTGTGGCTGCACCGCCGATCTCTGTGCGGATGTCAGATACGGTCAATGGATAGAAGTTGCGTTGCATTAGATCACCCAATCACCGGTAGTCATAGGTTGTGGTCAATGACCGGATAACCATCCCGCCAAGGTAAGGTTCAAAGACAAACTCATCTGTTTGACGCATTTTTCCGGCATATCCCTGCCAATCATATTGAACATCCGTAACCGCGGTTACGTGGTGGACCTCATTGTCGGTGCGGGTGGTCATTTTAGGCTTGGATCGCTCAGTTTCCTTGTAGTCCTCCAGATCCTCGGGGAGTTCAGCATCGGTAGCGACCGCCACATCTCCCACACGGTAAATGAAGACATCATCTTCCTGCTCGGTACCGTATTTGAGGATGATCCGGTGTGTGGCTTCGGGATGCCAGATTTCCCACGTAGCCAGAAGGCTATCTTCGTCTTGAGCCGCAAGGACACGGGCAGAGATCTCCTCAGGCGTGTCTGCTTGCGCTGTCAGCACCAAAGTCGACGCGATGACCACGCCTGTCAGGGTGGCTTGAACGGGCGTCATGAGCAATCTCCGCATTGTTCAATCATCCTTCATGAACTCCAACACTGCTTTCTGGTGCTGGGTAATCGGATTTTCGCCAATCCCAGCCGGGCCGATTTCCAGATACGGGCTTTTCAGAGACTTCTGCTGTTGTTCGCAGGCATAGATATCCTCGGTCGTGAAATCTCCGGATGCCATCGGATCGTCTTCGCCGGCGACGTTGTCCCCTTGGTACTTCGCACCGCCAAAGTCCTTCCAAAAACCCCAGCTTTTCCACTGCTGTTTCTGAAACGCCCAGTCTGATACGTTGGCCAGCTTCGAGCGGTTTTCGATGCGCGTCAGGTCCGGCGCCAGTGGCGTGATGACAAACAAGTTCCAGCTTTCTTCACTGGCTCCGATACCAATGCCGGGAAAGAGCATTGGAACCCAGGCGCCGACATGGGGTTTTGGGATCGCGCGCGGCATCGGCAGGTTCGCCTCGTGGTCCTTGGCGTACTCCGCTGAAGGGGGCTCCCAAAAGTGATAGTGCGGCCCCTGCCACCCGTATTCTGCCTTGGCATGGTCATACATGTGCAGGGTGTTGGAATGCAGGTGGCTCAGGTGATAGACGTCGATGTAATTCTCGACAACGATCTTCCAATTTGCCTTGATCTCATAGGTGTTCCGGCCTTCAGCGTACTCTACCAATTCCTCGGGTTTGTGCGGGCCAAGGAATGGATCGACCCCGCCGAACCACTCCGCAAGCGTGGGCGCATTCGGATCGGGATGAACGAACAGCATACCGCGCCAGACGTCTACGCTGGCCGGTTTGAGGCCAAGGCACGATTTATCAACACCACCGGGAAATTCCGACGCCTCATCGGGGACGGAGATTAGATTTCCTTCCAGATCATAGGTCCAATCGTGGTAGGGACAGGTCAGCACCTTTTGCGTCTTGCCGACCGCGCGGATAAGCTGCGTACCGCGATGGCGGCAAATATTGTGAAAGGCCCGCAGCCGGTGATCGCGCCCCATGACGACAAACAGATTGTTCAGACCTGCCTGCACCGACAGATAGTGCCCCGGGCCTTCGATATCCTCAACCAATCCTGCAAAACGCCAGGTGCGTGAGAAGATCTGTTGTTGTTCTCGGTCGAACCAATCCTGCGAGGTGTAGGCTTCGACTGGCAGGTGATGATACATTTTGGTCATCTTTATCCCTCAGGTCATCAGATAGGCGTATTGCGGGAAAAGGCTGGCGGCGAGCATCATCAGTCCCGACAAAGCCCAAAGGCAGACTATGGCCCAGAAAAGAACTGGATCGTCGTCTCGGTTGATCTCGAACACCAGAAAAGCCTGACCATTCAGGATGGTCGGAATGGTCCACCATAAGAAAAGCAGCCCCCAGACCCAGTAGAAACCCAATAACGCGGCAGCCAACAGGACAGGCAAAGCTAAATAATTTGCGGTTCTGGCGTGGCTCATCGCTCGGCCTCCAGCGTAGAGGCCAGCAAAGACGCCGCCAGTTTCAATTCCGCGCGCCAGACTTTGGGCGGCTCGAGTGGCGACAGGGCATCCATGCTGACAAAGATTGCGGAAATACCCTGAGTCACGGCACGAATGCTAGTATCCGGCGCGTCAGGGGCAGCGCGCCTCAGGACATCCTCAACAACGTCAAAGAAGGCAGTTAGGCTGTCCATAAGATCTTGCCGCAGATCGGGGCGATCCGGAACAACAGTTACCAGCGCCTGATAGGCCAGCATGAGCCGCGGATCAGTTCCGCTGTTTTCGGCAAAAAGAGCGTCAACAAGATCCGTTGGCGTTGCTCTGTCTGGCAGGGCCTGTCGCAGGCCGTCTAGTGACATCGCAAAGCCTTCAAGCGTGTACTCGGCAAGTGCGGCAATCATTTCGTCCTTGTTGCCAAGATAGTGGCGCAGCAGAGGGCGCTTGACGCCTGCTTCCTCCGCGATCCGTTCCTGGGTCGCGCCGTCAAGGCCGAACCGCGCCACACATGTGAGGTACGCATCCAGGATTTCCTGAGATCGTTGGTCTTTCAGAGATGGTCTTGGCATTGCGGCCTCTTAAATTGTCACTGATGACAAATAATGATTAGAGATTGTTTGTCAACTATGACAATCTACTTTGAGACCAGCGCGTGAAAAGAAACTTCAATTCGGAAGGGCTATAGCGAGGGGCCAGCCACCATCCAATGCTTTCGCGAGTGCGACAGCCTGCCTCTCATCTTTTTCAACAGTACCGCCCGCTGGTTCGAGAAAGAGAGTTCAGCCCAAGTAAAATGACCGCGGAACACCGTCACAACGTCTCGATGTTTCCCAAAAGAATAGAGGTCATATCCATCGCAAATGAACCATCTTGGACAGTAACATCCAACTGCGTGTCATAATTCACCGCATTTCGCGTTATCCCCGAGAGGTCGGCATCTGCGTCCAGAAAAACCCATTTCGCGGGATATGGAGAGGTTTGTCCGACCGCTGCCTGTAGAATGGAGAGCGCGTCCAAGGCGTTGACGGCTCCGTCCTGAGTGATATCGGCGGCAATCAGGTTTTCCGGAGCGGCTGGTCCCCATGTCGGATCCAGACCAACCGAGATGCGAAGAACCTGCAACGCATCCAGAGCGTTGACCCGTCCGCTCGCTGTTGAATAGGTTTTGACGACCTCCAGCTCTCCGGCCAATGTCCCGTTCGGAACGTTCAAATCGAAGCGTCCGGTTTCATCTGTAGTTGCGGTGACGGTGCCGCCTCCGGTCGGAGTGAACTTGATCTCGGCATCTGCGAGGCCCGGATTGGCAGTCTCGGAATCGACGCTCACGCGCCCCTGAATGCCGTCCGAGCTTGCGGGCTCTAGCCCGCCGAACGTACCGAAATCCACAGGAATGTGATCCGGCCCGCCAAACCCGGAGCCAAAGACCTCTTCTTTCGTCAACGGCGTGCCGGTTGAGGAAATCACGTGGACGACCTCATTCAGATATTGGATGTCGGCCCCTTGGGATGTGGCTGTAAAGGTCAATTGATCGGGGGTGCGCAGCAGAAGATAGTCGAACATGTCCAGCCGATCGGTACCGGCTTCGAAATCCGTGATCGTCGTGGGGTCGCTGCCATATTGCATGACGAAAATATCGGCCCCTGCCCCGCCTGTCAGCGTCGTCTCACCACTCCCAGCGATGAGGATGTCATCTCCGTCTCCGCCGGACAGTTGGGCATCAAGCACCCCCGCGCTGAGCATGTCGTCTTGCGCCGTGCCCGAAACCGGCCCGCTACCATCCAGAACGACGCCAAGATTTGCCAAAGAAACGCTCAGCTGCGTCAGCCCGGGATCCTGCTGTGAGGTTGCAAGCACCTGAAGCTCATCACCGATATGGGCGAGGTTTAGAGTCTGAACGTTCCCCAATCCGCTATCCAACGTGTCCGCAAAGCTGTCCAGATAGACCAGCTTTCCATTCGGGGTCAGCGTGAAAAGGCTGACCCCATCGTCGGACCCACCCGCAACGACGAACGCACGACCATTCACCTCGATCACCGACAGGTCCTGCACGGATTCAAACCGGGTATTCAACGTATCGAGAACGTGATCCTTGGGGATCAACCGACCATCGCTGCGCAAACCCATCACGCTGAGGGAATTGCTGCCCGACCCCGCCACGATGACCCAGGATTGCCCATAGGCCTCGACCACCTCAATCGCCGTGGGCGTAGAGATTCCCATCGTTGAAACAGCGGCACTGTTGTCCAGAGCGCTGAGGCTGCCATCGCTCGCGGAAACATCAAACACGGCGATTTCACTATTTGCAGCGTTCGCGGTGATCACGAATTGCTCAGACCCGACCGTCGCAGCATGCATCGAATCGGCTTGGCCTGAGACCAGCGAAACGACCGAAAGCGTGCCGTCTGGATTGACCGCGTAGCTGCCGATCTGATCGGTATCTTCATGCGCAAGTGTCAGATAGCTCTGCCCTCCGACGTCCAGTTGCGCCATCGCCGAGATGTCTCCGCCACCGACGAGCGTCCCGGTTTCCTGCAGGTCGCCAAAGGTACCATCCGCGTTGAGCGTGTACCCCACCAAACCCGTTGCATTGTTGATATCAAGGGCCAATTGATCCCCTGCGCCCAGCGTGATGGGCACACCCGTCCGCCCCACTTGATACAGGATCGGACCACTGTGATAGACGGTATCCACCAGCTGCGGCCCGGCCCCTTCGGTGAGGCGCCAAGCGGCAACACCACCGAACGGACCGGTGACGGAATAGAGATACTTATCCCCGTTAAACGTTTTTAAAGCCGTATCGCCGATACCTGAATCGAGCGCCGGGCTTCCCGTTGCAACCACAGTTTCGAATTGAAGCATCACCTTGATCACCCCCAATGCCACCCCTGGCAATGACCTGAGGATGATCTGATGCCCAGACCGAAACAAAAGCGGGAATGTGGTGAAAACGAGGAGTTCGGCTTCAGTTTAACTCAATTTTTCCAGGTTCGCCCGCGGTGTTAACCGGAAGGCAAGACAGATGAACAAAGCGTCATGTCGGGGATGGCCTTCCACGGATCGCGGACACCAAATCTGAGGGGCAAGACGATGAAGACACCTGAGCGCCATACTGATACGCCAGCCGATCTTTCAGGGGCAGATCGCGATCGCCACAAGCGCTCGTGGATCGAACGCAACCTGCGCAAACTGTCCGGGCGCGGCATTGCGGGCGGATTGGTGTCGACCTTGCTGGCCCTTCCGGCTTTTGCGCAGGCGACGGTTGAGGAACTCTATGCGTTCCAATTCGCGGATACGATCCCGGGTGTGAAATCAGCCAAGCTGATGGACAACGGGAATGTCCTTCTGAAAATGCTCGATGGGCGCACGATGGTTGTTGCGGCTGAACATGTTCAGGTCCTTGAAAGCGGCTCGATCATGATCGCCGAGGCGATGGTTTCGCAGATCGTCGAATTCAGCGCCGTCGCCGAGGCCGGAGCTGCTTCAGCGGCAGGCGGTCTGGGCGGCATGGGTGCTGCGGCGGCGGGTCTTGGTCTCGCCGGTGCTGCGGCGGCAGGTGGCGGCGGCGGAGGCGGCGGGGACGATCCAGCCCCTACGCCAAACTTCCCGACGCTGAATTTGGCAGAGTTGCAGGCCACCTCCCTCAACAACACTCTGACCAACGCAACTGCGCCGGACGATGCGACCTCGGTCGAGGTTACGATCGGCTCCGTGACCAAGACCGTGACACCGGATTCCGAAGGGAACTGGACCGTCACCCTCACAGCGCCCGAGGCGAGCGCCCTGGCCCAAGGCCAGTCCACAGTGACCGTTCGTATGCTTGATACCTTGGGGGACGAGATCTCCGTATCGACGGCAACCGTGGTCGTAGACACCATCCCACCAACACTCAGCATTGACAGTTTCTCGGATGGCGCCGTCATGAACGCCGCCGAGCAGGGAACAGATCTTGTCGTAGGTGGTGCGACAGACGCAGAAAACGGGCAGTCGGTGAGCGTCACTCTGAATGGTCAGACTTACACCGGTACGGTGTCCAACGGCCAATGGTCGGCAACCGTTCCAGCCGCCGATCTGGCAGCCTTGTCGGATGGGGCAACCATCAGCGTGACAGCGGACGTTTCGGATCGCGCTGGCAACACGGCCGTTCAAGCCAGCAACAGCTTCGATACGGACTTCACGGCTCCAACCCTCACGCTCGATCCGGTCGGCGGAGGGTCCATTGACCTTATTGATGTAACCGGCGATCTGACCGTGACCGGGGCGACCTCGGCTGAGGACAACCAAACTGTAACGCTTGTATTGGATGGGCAGTCCTTTACCGGCACGACACTGGGCGGCAGTTGGTCTGTCACTATTCCCAACGCGGATCTTGCCGGGTTGACGACGGGCACTCCGGCAGAAATCAGTGTTACGCTCGCGGATGCGGCTGGCAACCCGGCGACCACCGTGACGGCCACGGTGCCCGTCGACCTCTCAGGCCCATCCATTGCCATTTCGCCCTTGTCCGTAGGTGATATCCTGAACGCTGCCGAGGCCGGTTCAGACCTTGCCATTTCAGGCACAACCGGAAATGTTGGCGACAACCAGCAGGTTTCCGTCACGCTGAACGGCCAGACCTATACGGACCTCGTCTCGGGTGGCTCTTGGAGCGTTACCGTACCGACCGCCGATCTAGCATCTCTGTCCGATGGCGGCGATTTTACGATAACAGCCAATGTGTCTGACGCGGACGGGCTGGCTGCGCCTCAAGCAACGGCGCAATTGACCAAGGATGTCAGCGCTCCGACGGTGACCATCGACAGCTTCTCGGACGGTGCTGTCATGAATGCGGCGGAGCGCGGAACCGACCTGACCATTTCGGGTTCCACCTCAGCTGAAGACGATCAAACCGTAACCGTTGGGATGAATGGGCTCACCTACACCGCCGAGGCTTCGGGCGGGTCGTGGACCGTTACCGTACCAGCCGCTGATTTGGCACTCTTTGCGGACGGAGCAACAATTGCGGTAACAGCAGATGTCTCAGACATCGCCGAAAACCCGGCTGTTCAAGCGACAAGCAGCTTCGATACAGATTTCACTGATCCAACCATCGCGATCACGAGCGTTTCGGACGGCTCGATCATGAACGCCGCAGAGCGGGCAACGGACCTGACCATTTCAGGCACAAGCGATGCAGGCGTAGGGGCGGTTGTATCTATCACGATCGCACGCGCCGACGGCACGGTTGACGTCACCGACGCAACAACCGTCACCGGTGGCAATTGGACGTTGGTGACAAACGCGTCTGAGCTTTTGGGGCTTCAGGATCAGGAAAGCTATACCATCACCGCGACTGTGGCTGATGCAGTTGGAAACACGTCCCAAACCACAATGGGCTTCACAACTGATTTTGCGGCACCCAGCATTACCCTCGATCCACTGTCCATCGGATCAGTTCTGGATGTAGTGGAGCGTGGGCAGGACCTGACGGTTTCAGGCACAACAACGGCCGATAACGGAGACACTGTAACCATCACCTTGGACGGCGAGACCTATACGGCCACCGCACTGAACGGAAACTGGAATGCGGATATTCCAACCAGCGATCTCGCGGCCTTGGCAGACAGCGCAAGCTTTCAGGTCTCGGCATCGGTTGAAGACGCTGCTGGAAATACCTCCAACGCGGCAACAGGTTCCTTCTCAACCGATTTCCGGCCCACTTTGAGCCTTGATACAATTGGAACAAATGGGGCGATCTCTCTTGCCGATGCGCAAAGTTCCGGGATTACAGTCAGCGGCTCTTCGGTCGGTCTGGTTGCCGGTCACACAGTGGATATCCTGCTGGGCAGTACATCCGTTGGCACCGCAACCGTCGCCGCAAATGGAACATGGTCTGCACCTATCGCAGCCTCCGCTTTTGGCGCCACGACAGCCGGGACGGATCTGAACTTCTCGGCCGAAGCAACAGTATCAGGAGGGCCTGATCCCGTTCCGGTGAGCGCTGAAGCCACGGCTCATACCCCCATAGCCTATGTCATCTCGGAAGTCGGCCGAAGTGGCTCAACCGTCCAGTTCGCGGTCTATTCGGAAGCCGATCGGGATCTGTCGAGCGGGTTATTTGTAGACATGCGATTGGAATTCGACTCCGCTCAGGTCACCTTTGACAGCGGCTCCATCATATTCAACGGGCAATTGCCTCTTGCCGTGAACGCAGCCAACCCCAGTTTCGTCAATTTTGCCGGAGCAACGCTGAGTTTCTCCGACATTTCGTCGCCTCTGGTGCAGTTTTCTGTCGACATTCAGGACATCAATCAACCCTTTGAGCTGAAGATCGTCACGCCAAACGGAGGGGACTCTGTCTACCAATCAGGGACGACCACTGACGATGTTATAGATGCAAGCAATGTGGACACGATCATCAGGGGGGGTGATGGCGACGATACGATTGACCTGACAGAGGCAGGCCGAGACATCGTTGTGTTCGAAGCAGACCCTGCAATCAATGGCACAGATATCATCACGGGGTTCAGCACCGGAACTGCAACGGAAGTCGCAGATGCCCTGATGTTCAGGGGCCTCGACGTCGCCACGTTGCGAGGCACGGGAACGGACGTGGAATTCCTGAGCCAAGGCGGCAATCTGGGAATAGATACAGGCTTCATCGGCTTTACGACCATCCTCAGCGACCTCACGGCCAGCACCATTGAATTGGCATTGGAGAGCCTGGTCGGAGCGCAGGCCGGAGACGAGATATATGCCCTGACAACCGATGGAACCGACGCCAAGCTCGTCAAAGCCAGGTTCTCTGCATCAGACGACGTCACTGTTGATACGCTCGCCGTGTTCGATGGTCTGAATGATCTGAACAGCCTGAGTGCAGACAATATCCTGCATACCGATCCCACAGGTGCCACCGCCTAGTCCTTTTCTAGGATTGGCCGAGAGCTTGGAAGGCAGCCATGTCAAAAACCCACCTCAAACCCCTCTCATTCCAGAGGTATGGTCACAAGTTCTGGAAACGCTTCACCTCATTCGACCATACAAGGCACGTGACCGAATGTTCAGTTGTTGCGGCAGAAGTTTTCCCCGTAGCGGCTGCTTTCCCGCTTGTGTTCCGCAAAACGGAGAGCGGGGTAGAGCCGGTCGCAGTGTTTTCCCTGACAGAAGAGGCTGAAAACCCATTTGTGTCCGAAACAGGCATATGGTTGGCGCCCTACTTGCCCTCTGCGATGAGGTGCCCGCCTTTCGATGCCGAACCAATGCCAAGAGGTGGGCAGGTCAAGGACGCTCAATTCCAATTGCTCATCGACGAATCCCTTGGCTTGATCAGTGATGACCCCAGAGATGAGGCGTTCTACCGTGAAACAGGAGCGCTTTCTTCCAATCTTGAAGCCGTAAAGAGGTTCTTCCAAGGTCGAATGTCGTCCGCACAAACCACAAAGGCCATTTGTGATGTGCTTGCGGAAATGAACTTGTTGGACCCACTCACCCAATACGAGAGCTGCATTTTGCCAAGGAGCTGTTGGGGTATCTCGACCGATCGGTTGAACAGTTTGACAAACAAGCAGCTGGCCACACTGACGGCTTGTGGCGCTCTGCGGCTAGTCCACGCGCATCAAATCTCGCTGTCTCACATACCTTGGTTGACCCAAGCACAATCACGAATGACACATAATCCGGGTTCAAAGGATGCTGAGCGGAAGGCCAATGCCGAAGGCTTCTTATCTGCATTGGCCGATGCGCAAACGAGCGAAACCTCTTGGGGCCAGATTTCGGAGAGACACGCTTGTGCTCGATAACCCCTGGTCGCCATACGACGCAACAAAACCGAAAACAGATCCGATCAGCGGACGCATTCCAATTCTTCGCTGCCCTAACTTGCCGGAGAGGAACTGATTCATGACGCCGCACGAAACCCAACCGGACACATCACGTTTGACAGAACTCGAAACATGTATTCTGCATGTGGGTGAGACACTTGAACGCCCAATAACAAAAGCGTCTCTCTTTGCCGCGCAGTCAGAATTGGAAAATGGTCTCTCGATAAGTGATGCACTGGCGCTTGCACGCCAAAGCGGTCTTCAGGCAGGGTATGGCGCACGCTTACTGAGCAAATTGGATGACGATTTGTCACCAGCCATACTGTTGCTGGAGGGGGGACGATCCGTTGTCTATCATGGGCGCAGCGACGACGGCATGCTGTTGGTGTACGACCCTTGCATCGGGCCCGGAACCGGGACAATTCCGGAAACGCAGTTGGACAAAGCCTATACCGGCTATGCAATCCTATTTCGCCGAGATCATCAAGATATCTTGAAGAATAGCGAGGCCCAAAGGTCTGGACATTGGTTCTGGTCTGCTTTGGCGTCCAGTCGATGGTCCTATTGCCAAGTCATTCTCGCAGCGGCGCTCGCCAATCTTCTAGGGCTTTCAACGTCTATCTTCATCATGGTCGTCTATGACCGCGTTCTTCCCAACGAAGCAACGGAGTCTCTGATTGCACTGACCATAGGCGTAGGCCTCGCCCTTGGATTCGATTTCCTACTCAAGATTCTAAGAGCTGGATTCATTGATCAGGCCGGCCAAAAGGCTGATAGGCTGATGGGACGGCGCATTTTTGACAAGTTACTCGATATTCAAATGAAATCTCGCACCGGATCGACCGGCGCGACGGCAAATACAGTTCGCGAGTTCGAAACCCTGCGCGAGTTTTTCACGTCCGCAACATTGGTTGTGATCGTCGACCTACCCTTCATCGCTCTGTTTGTCTTCGTGATCTTCCTGGTGGGCGGCCCGCTGGCCATCGTTCCTGCGATGGCGGTACCCATCGTGCTGATTTCCGGATTGCTCGCCCAACCTATCCTATCGCGGTTGGCCGAACGCCAATTCAAGGATGGTCAATCCAAACAATCGGTTCTTGTTGAGACCGTCTCTGGCCTCGAAACCATAAAAACCACCTCTGCTGATCGTCAGATGCGTACCCGTTGGGAAAGCGCGATAGAACGACAATCGAACCACGGAGTTCGCAGTCGCGCGATTGCACAATTCGCCCTGAACCTGACCGGCCTCACGCAACAGGCGGCGCAAGTTCTGATCGTTTTCTATGGTGTGTTCCTGGTCATGGAAGGAAAAGCCAGCATGGGTGCCTTGATCGCCGCTGTCATGTTGACCGGCCGTGCCTTGGCCCCTCTGGGGCAATTGGCGCAAACTTTGACGCGGTACAATCAGGCGCGCAGCGCTTTTCGAAACCTCAACCAGATTATGCGAGCAGATAGCGAGAGACCAGAAGGCAGAACCTGGATCAGTCGTTCAAGCTTCAAAGGTGCAATCTCGTTTAGCAACGTTCATTTCACATACCCGGATCAATCCGAAGATACGTTGAAAGGTGTTTCCTTCACCATCAACCCCGGTGAGAAAGTCGCAATTCTTGGCCAAATTGGCTCGGGCAAAAGCACAATTGCGCGACTGTTGCTGGGCCTCTATGCGCCTCGGGTCGGGTCGGTCATGCTGGATGGGTTGGATATTCGGCAAATTGACCCAGGCGACCTAAGGCGCGGTGTCGGCTCTGTTCTACAGGATGTTTGGCTGTTTTCCGGCTCTATCCGCGAAAACATCGCCAGTGGCGCTATCAGACCAAACGACGAAGAAGTAGTTGAAGCCGGGTATATTGCCGGAGTTGAAGACTTCGTAGCTAGCCATCCAGCAGGCTATAATCAACAGCTTGCGGAACGGGGTGAAGGGCTTTCTGGTGGGCAAAGACAAGCGATTGCCTTGGCGCGAGCCATGATTGGCAAGCCATCGGTTTTACTGCTGGATGAGCCAACGAGCGCCATGGATGTTCAAACCGAAGCGCGCGTTCTGACCCGCCTCAAGCAGGCGACCCCGGACACGACAATGGTGATCGTCACGCACCGTCCTAGCCTCTTGGAATTGGTGGACCGCGTTATTGTCATTGCCGACGGTCAAATTGCGAAAGACGGGCCCAAAAGCCTTCTTTCACAACATGCAAGTCAAAACAGGAGGCACCTGAATGTCGCAGCATCATGATCTTGCCTCATTGGCACGCGCGACGCGCGGAACTTCACCTTTGCGAAACTCTCTTCTGCTTGTGGCAATTCTCGCATGCCTCCTCACGACCGGGCTTTGGGCGCATCTGACCGAGTTGGACGACGTAACCCGCGTGGATGGCCGGATCGTGCCATCTGGAGACATCCAGATCATCGAAGCAACAGAGCCAGGTGTTTTGAAGGCACTGCACGTGCGAGAAGGTCAAGTGGTTCAAGCCGGCACCTTGTTGATGGAATTCGACACGACCCAAATCGACAGTCAGTTGAATCAGGAACAACAACGTGCTTTTGGCCTGATGGCTCGGATCCAGCGGCTACAGTCCGAGATCGAGGGGCGGGACCTTCAGTTTGACGCTGCGCTCGTCACAGGCGCCCCGGATGTCGTTCAATCTGAAAGGGCTTTGTATCAGGGTCGGCAAGCCGAACTGCAGGCTGAAGTTGATATTTTGCTGCGACAGCAACAACAACGCGATAAGGAATACGAAGAAGGATTGGTGGATCAGGTCACCGCCGAAGAGACATTGAATGTTCTGGCTGAGGAAAGGGCAATGATGGCGCCTCTGGTCGCCAGCAAAATGGAGCCCGCGACCACGCTTTTAGCGCTTAGGCGCAGTGAGGCAGAATGGAAAGGTCGCCGGGTCAGAGCCGCAGCTGCGACCAGCCGACTAAAAACTGGTCTGGAAGAGATTGATGACCGAATCCGAGCGGCGCGCAGTAGATTTCGGAGCAATGCTCTGACCGACCTCGCCCTCGCGACAGCTGAACTTTCCGCTCTAGAACCAATGCTACCAGCTTTGCAGGATCGGGCGTCCCGCGCAAAGGTTCAATCTCCGGCGCGCGGCATCGTAAACCGCATCCACCGTACCACGATTGGTGGTCTTGCGCGCACCGGGGAGGAGTTGGTCGAGATCGTTCCACTGGATGACAGTTTACTGGTCGAAGCCTATATTCGCCCGCAAGATATCGCGTTTCTTCACGCTGGACAGCCCGTCAAAGTCAAAATCACCGCCTATGATTTCGCCCGCTACGGCGGGCTGGACGGGGAAATTGTTCGTATTGGTGCAGACACTATCACCCGGTCTGAACGCAATGATGAAGAGGTCTTTGTCATTGAGATCCGGACGAATGGTACGATGCTCGACGCCTCGGGGCTTGCTGTTGAAATCATTCCCGGCATGGTTGCCGAGGTCGATATTCTGGCTGGGCGTAAAACCGTTCTGGACTACTTGATCCAACCGGTCGTGAAGATTAAAGATCAAGCGCTGCGGGAATAGTGCAGGCTTGATCATTTCATCACTTTCAATACATTGAAGTCGCGGGAAGACGCAGACCGATTAGGAAGTAGGCTTTTTAAATTGCTGGTCAAACAGCCGTCGGAACGCACCGTTTTCTTCCAGCAACACATTCAAGGTCCCTTGCTCAACAATTTGACCATCCTGAACGACCATGATGTTGTCCGCTTCCAGAATCGTCGATAGCCGGTGGGCAATTACGATTGTCGTGACCCCTTCCGTCAGCTTGTCCAATGCCTTTTTGACCAGAGTTTCGGATTCTGCATCCAGCGCACTTGTGGCCTCATCCAGCAGAAGGATTTCCGCTTTGCGCAAAATTGCCCGAGCAATTGCGATCCGCTGTTTCTGACCTCCGGAAAGAAAAGCTCCGTTTTCCCCAACCTGAGTGTCATAGCCCTCTGACAACTGAGAGATGAAGTCATGGGCATGCGCTGCTCGCGCAGCTGCGACAATTTCTTCATCCGTCGCGTCGGGCGCTACATAGCGCAAATTGTCCATGACGGTGGTTGAGAACAGGAACGTGTCCTGCCCAACATAGGATATTTTTCGGCGAAGCGATGCAAAGCTGACCTCGGTCAAATCCTGGCCGTCAATCTCAACATAGCCCTGATTAGGATCATAAAATCGCATGATCAGGCCGAAAATCGTGGACTTTCCTCCGCCGGATTGGCCTACAAGGGCCGTGGTTTTTCCTGCTTCGAAAGTGACATCCATATCCTTGATAACGGGTATTGCCCCCTGATACCCGAAGGTCACATCACGCAAGCGAATTTCGCCCGGACCTTTAACCATCTCTTTAGGTTCTGAATGCTCCTGCATAGAATCCTGTTCATCCAGAAGCTCGAACATCAGACCAATCGGTACCATGCAGGTCTCGATCGAAACCCTCATTTTCGACAAGCGTTTGGCGGGTTCATAGGCCATCAGCAGGGCCGTGATAAACGACATCAGCTGACCCGCCGTCGGAGGCTCAGACCCTCCGATCCCCAAAGTACTGACAACCAGAATGCCGGCAACAGCAAGACCGGCCAGAAATTCCATCAGCGGGCTGGCGATGGCCTGCAAAGAGGCGATGTCGTTCGAACGCTTCTCGACGCGTTTGATCGCAGTGTTCATCCGATCGGTCATGCGGTTTTCAAGGCTGAAGACCTTGATAACTTTGATCCCGTTCGACGTTTCCTGAAGGACCTGGATGATCTCGGAAAGGTATTTCAACTCGGCCTGCATAATTCGCCGTACGTTCTTCAAAAGGTAGCGCACGCTGATCAAAGCAACCGGACCAACGACGAAAAACAGCACGGAAAGCAGCGGTTGCTGATAAATCATGACAATAACCAGACCAACAAGCGTCAGCGCGTCGCGTACGAAGCTGGTCACGATGATGTTTACCAGGTTCCGGGCGGCACCCGCCCCTGCGGTGACCCTCATCAACAGGTTCGAGGATTCAATCTCGGCAAAATACCCAATGCCGCGCTGTAGAAGCCGATTGTATAACCGCTCCTGCTGGACTGCGATAATTCGGTTCCCCGCGCGCGCCAAAAAAATCGACTGAATATAGGAAGCGAACGCCTTAGCGCCGAACAACCCGACAACAAGAAGCGCGATCCAATGTGCCTGAGACCTCATTTCCGGGGTGGTCATGGCATCAACGATGTTCTCCATCATCCAAGCCGTACCAGCGGTCGTGGCAGCAACGATTACCATCGCACCCATCGCGATGCCGTACATCCATCCTTGCTTGCGCAGACTTTCCACGACAAGCCGGCCTATATAGCCCGATCGCCATTTTGCCCAGGCCTTGCCGATCATTTCACACTCCAGATCGTCGGTGTCGCCGCCCTTATCGGGCAACCGCACGGTTAAACAGAGGTGCCTTGTACCTCTGCCCCTCGGTCGTCGAGGTCGCTTTAGTTAATCAGGACAAGCCCAAGATTCCAGCCCACCCGTGCAGATATACTTGAAGCAGGGTCAAATGCGCGCACCGGGACCTTCAGTGCCAGACCACATCGCCCAGGAAAATATAGCCCGCGCCATAGATCGTTTTGATCAATCTCGGGTTCTTGGGATCTTCGCCCAGCTTGGTTCTGAGGCGGGAAATACGCACATCCATTGCACGATCAAAGCTCTCACCTGCTGCGCCGCCCAGCGTTTCCTGCATCTGGGCACGGCTAATCAGACGTTTCGGACTTTCGAGAAACAGACGCAGCACTTCACCTTCTGCATGGCTGAAACCGGTTTCTGCGCCGTTTTGATCCTCAAGAACATAGCGGTCAAAATGCGCGACCCAACCGTTGAAACTGGCCGTCTCCGAATGCGCCACCTGCCCTTTTGGCGCCCGCAACCGCGCCCGCACGCGCGCCACGACCTCAGCAGGGTCGAACGGTTTGGTGATATAGTCGTCAGCCCCAAGCTCTAACCCGGTGACCCGATCCTGCACCTGCGCGCGTCCTGAAATGATGATGACTGCGGCGCCCTGCTCCAAGGCTAGACGATGCACCAGCGCAAGACCATCTGTATCTGGCAGAGACAGATCGACCAGGCAGACATCGGGCGTCACTCGGTTTAACGCAGCCTCGAATTCGCGGGCGCGTGAAAAGCTCTGGGTTCGAAAACCTGCGTCTTGCAGGGTCTCTGTCAGAATATGGCGGATCTCGGGCTCATCGTCGAGAATGGTCACCAACGGTTGGGTCATCACGCAGCCTCGGTTCGGATCAAAGCCGAAAGTTGTTTGGGAGTGAACGGTTTGTGCAAGACGGGCACCCGACCGATCGCGCGCTTCAACACAGGATCAGTCGATGGCAACGACGTCATCAAGATACATGGCAGCCGGGGTTTGAGACGCTCCATCAGGTCCAGCCCGGTTGCCTCCCCTTCCAACCGGATATCGGACAGGACCAGCACGATGTCGTCCAGTTCGCTCACCAGCGTCAATGCCTCGTCGACCGAGGTTGCCTCGATGACCGAAAACCCAAAGTCGATCAGCATGTCACGAAACTGGAGGCGCAAGTCCTGATTATCTTCGACCAGCAGAACCATTCCGCCGCGCATGGGGGGCGCAGGGCGGTACGGAAGCCGCAATACAACCGACGCGCCCGAGGGTGTGTTCTTCAGGCTCAGGTCCCCTCCGGCCAGTTTCACCGTGTCATAGACCATTGGCAAACCAAGGCCGGATCCGTCACTGCCCTTGGTGGTGAAAAACGGATTGAGGGCTTTGTCCAGCGCTTCGGGCGAGAACCCCGGCCCAGTATCAGAGACCGTAATTTCCACCCAAATCGCGCCAATCGCATGAGCGCTGATGGTGATCTGACCATTGTTGCCGCAAGCATCGCGCGCATTCAGCACCAAATTCAGCAAGGCATCCTGCACCATACCGGGATCCAGCATCAGGGCCTGATCCGGCAGAGTGTTGACCACCGACAGCCCCACCCCGCGCGGCAGGGAAGGCGAGGCGAGAATACGCAGGTCCTCAAGCAATTGCAGCATATCCGTCGCCTTGGGCTGCGGCGTCCGGTTCCCCGTCATATCCGCGATCCGGTTCAAAAGCTGCCCACCGCGCTGCGCAGTCTGACGGGTCGCCGCAATCAACTCATGCGCTTCATCGGGAAGGTTCATCTTATCCAGCCGCCCCTGCATCCCCAGAATGATGGTCAGCAAGTTGGAAAAATCATGTGCTAACCCGCTGGTCATCTGCGCGGCCATCTCGCGGCGGCGCGTTTGTTGCAGCGCGACGCGGGTTTGGGTTTCCTCGGTGATGTCTACGGACATAATATAAACGCCACCTTCTCCATCAGGGGTAAAGGACACGCGAATGCGGCGGGAATCCTGCTCTTCCGTGAACTCGAAAACGGACGTTTCGCCGCCATAGGCTTTTGACAGATGCGGCTCGACTCGTGAAAAGGCGTGTCGGCCAAGGGCGTCGGAGATATGCAGCCCTAGAATATCAGATGGGCGACCCGGCAGCACGGAGCTGAGCCGCCGGTTTGAGTAATCGTAGCGCCCCTCGACATCGAGATGCGCGATATGGGCGGGCATCATCTCGGTCGTCATGCGCGTGCGGGCTTCGATCTCGGTCAGTTCGCGCTTGGCCTCTTCCAACGCGGCGATGGTGGCGGCAAGCTTACGGTTGGTGGCCGAAAGTTCCTCGGTATGGCTGAGCAGTTGGTCGGAAAGCTCCTCGGATCGGGCGCGAAGCAAGTTTTCGGCGCGTTTGGTGCCTGTGATATCGGTGTACACAGCAACCCAACCACCCTGAGGCAGCGGCGAACCCTCAACAGCGACAACCTGCCCGTTTGGGCGGACACGCTCCATGTAATGCGGCTCAAACGCCATGGCTTGCTCGACGCGCTGCTGCACCATTTCGTCTACATCGCCCTCGGGCCCGTATTCTCCGCGGGTGACCAAATAATGGATCGTGTCCCGAAACAACGCGCCCGGTTGCACAAGGTCGTCGGGAAGGCCGAACATCTCTTGAAAGCGCCGATTGCTGAGAACAAGACGCAGTTTGTTATCGTAGATCGACAGTGCCTGACCGATTAAATTCAGCCCGGCGGTCGTCATCGCTTTGATGCGCTTTTCACTAACGGTCAAGATCGCCCTCCTTGCGACCTATCCGTAGCATCAGATTTAGACTTGGTGTAGAGGCGAACGCCCAGCCGGTTACTTTGTCCCACAATCGGCAAGCAGGTCCGCGCCGAACAACCGTGGCGTGCAAGCCGCAAGTGTCGCAGCCTCGCAATCCCAAATTTGTAAATCCGGCAACAAAGGCATACAACCATTGCAGATTCAGGCTTTTTTGCATCACATACAGATATGAGCAGCCCAACCATTTCTGCCGAACGCGAAAGCGATTGCACCCGGATCCGTATTGCAGGCGAAATGCTGACGCAATTGCTTGCTCCGGTTGAGGGGCCTTTTGCGGGCATTCAGCCAGAGGGCGGGCATGTGACACTGGACCTTTCGGGTGTCGAAGCATTGGATACAAGCGGCGCGTGGTTGGTTGCGGATCTTGCAAAGCGGTTCACGAAGGCTGGCGCTCAGCTGGAATTCCGGGGCGTTCAACCGGCCCATGCCGCGCTGATCGAGACCGTATCGAAGAACATCCCAGACCATCCCGGAAAACTGGCCCCGCCTCGCAATGCCGTGGATTGGGTCGCCAGCGTGGGTCAGAAAACAGTTGGCGCGTGGAAGGACACGCTCTCGATCCTTGGGTTCCTGGGTCTAACGCTGCATCGGCTTGGGCGCACACTGGTCATGCCCTGGCGTCTGCGCCGGGCCGCCCTGTTTACGCATATGGAGGAAACCGGGTTCAAGGCCCTGCCCATCGTGGCGTTGATGGGGTTTCTGATCGGCGTTGTTCTGGCCTTTCAGGGGGCCACGCAGCTGAAACAATTCGGGGCCGAGATTTTCGTGGTCGAGCTGATCTCGATCTCTGTACTTCGAGAGCTTGGGATCCTTCTGACCGCTATCATTGTTGCCGGTCGGTCGGGGTCGGCCTTTACCGCCTCAATCGGGTCGATGAAGGTGCAGGAGGAAATAGACGCCATGCGCACGCTGGGTCTGGACCCGATCGAGGTGCTGGTGGTGCCGCGTGTCCTGGCCCTTTTGATCATGCTCCCAATCCTGGGTTTTGTCGCCGATCTTGCGGGCCTTTTCGGCGGCGGATTGATGAGCTGGATCGACCTTGGCATCAGCCCCGGTATGTTCGTCACCCGTTTGAACGAAAGCACCGATGTTTGGCAATTGGCGGTTGGGTTGATC
The DNA here is from genome assembly GCF_056541245.1 of Ruegeria sp. AI3. Taxonomy (NCBI): domain Bacteria; kingdom Pseudomonadati; phylum Pseudomonadota; class Alphaproteobacteria; order Rhodobacterales; family Roseobacteraceae; genus Ruegeria; species Ruegeria sp. AI3. Next base: position 214,598 of record NZ_JBQFYA010000006.1, on the reverse strand, counting down.
AAAGCGCCCTTCTTCGCGCTGGTCATCGGCGTGATCGCCTGCTGGCAGGCCATGCAGGTCAAAGGCTCGGCCCAGAGCGTGGGTCAGCGCACCACGGCCTCGGTCGTGCAGTCGATCTTCATGGTGATCGCCATCGACGCCCTGTTTTCGATCTTCTTCTCTGAGATTGGGATCTGACATGGACGGCACGGTGCAACATCAGACCACTCAGGCAGATGCGCAACGCGAGGCGGTGATCCGCGTGCGCGGGCTGCGCAATCAGTTCGGGCCGCAGGTTGTCCACGACAATCTGGATCTCGATGTCTGGCGGGGTGAGGTCTTGGGCATCGTGGGCGGCTCGGGCACCGGTAAATCGGTACTGCTGCGGACGATTGTGGGGTTGAACACGCCAGCGGCAGGCAGCATCGAGGTTCTGGGCGTGGATGTCCTGAATGGCCCCGAGGAAGACCGCCGCCGTATCGAACGCCACTGGGGCGTGGCGTTTCAGGATGGTGCGCTGTTTTCCTCGCTCACCGTTTTGCAGAACGTCATGGCCCCGCTGCGCGAACATACTGGCCTGAGTGAAAAACTGATGGAATCTCTGGGCGCATTGAAGATCAGCCTAGTGGGTCTGCCACAGCTGAGTTGCGGCAAGTTTCCATCCGAACTTTCGGGCGGGATGCGCAAACGGGCCGCGCTGGCTCGCGCCTTGGCCATGGACCCCGAGATCGTGTTTCTAGATGAGCCCACTGCTGGTTTGGACCCAATCGGTGCCGCCGCCTATGATGAGTTGATCCGAGAGTTGCAGCAGGCATTGGGCCTGACGGTTTTTATGGTCACCCATGATTTGGACAGTCTGTATGCGATTTGCGACCGCATCGCGGTACTTGCAGAAAAACGCGTACTGGTTGAAGGTCCGATAGAAGAGATGACCAAGGTCGACCATCCTTGGGTTCAGGAATACTTCACAGGCCCCCGCGCCCGCGCGGCACAGCAGAAGGGGTAAGGCAGGTAAGGCGATGGAAACCCGAGCGAACTATATTCTAATCGGCGCATTTACCCTTGCAGCACTATTGGGGGCTTTTGGCTTTTTCCTATGGCTCGCCAAGTTCGAGGTGACCCGCCAATACGCCTACTATGACGTGTTGTTCGACAACGTTTCTGGCCTGTCGGCCGCTGGCGGGGTCAGTTTCAACGGCCTTCCTGTGGGTCAGGTGATCTCTTTAAATCTGGATGATGACGACCCCTCGAAAGTGCGGGTGAGGATTGAGGTCGATGCAGATATCCCCGTCACAGAAGACACGATCGCCCAATTGCAGTCGCTTGGCGTTACCGGCGTTGGCTATGTCGAACTGACAGGAGGATCGACCACCGCCGCCCGTCTGCCGCAAAACAGCGTGATCAAAAGCAAACGCAGTACAATTCAATCTCTGTTCGAAGGCGCGCCGAAGGTGCTCGATGAAGCGATCACTTTGTTGCAGGAGTTGAACTCGGTCGTCGATGAAAAGAACCGCAAGGCCGTCTCGGATATTCTCGAAAACCTAGCCTCCGCCACCGGGCGTTTGGACAAGACCATGTCGGATTTTGAAACCGTTTCCGGCAATATCGGCGATGCGGCCAAGGATATCGGTGAGTTCACCAAACGTCTCGACCCGCTGATCGCTGCGGCTGAAACCACGCTTCAGACCGGAAACGAGACGCTGCAATCAGTCAAAACGGCGGCGGACTCGGCGACAGGCGCGTTGGATGAAGCCAAAACAACCCTGACAACGGCAAACAGCGTCATGGCCGAAGACATCAAGCCCTTTATTCAGCGCGGCTCGGAACTGGCCGAGAACCTGACGCGGCTGTCAAATGAGGCCAGTGTCTCGCTAGGTGTGATCACCGAAACTGTGGCGAATGCCAACACCACGCTGGCGTCAATCACCACCGCGATGGACTCGACCAAAGGCGTATTGGCCTCGGCCGAGCGTGCCTTTGATACGGCCAACCGGGTGATAGACGAAGACGTGGCTCCTGTGGCTGAAGACATCCGCAAAGCGGCCAATCAGGTGACCGAGACCGTCTCAAACATCACCAATAAAATCGACGAGATCTCGGACGATGTCCTCAGCGCCTCGAACTCAGCGAAGGAGCTGCTGGGAACGGTCGACAAGATCGTACAAGACAACAGCCGGCAGGTGTCGAACTTCCTACGCGTTGGCCTGCCTCAATTCGTCCGTTTTGTCGAAGAGGCGCAGCGGCTGGTCATTTCCCTCGACCGCTTGGCTGACAGAATAGAACGCGACCCGGCACGGTTCCTGCTGGGCACCCAAGCATCGGAGTTCCGTCAATGATTAGGACCCTGTTTCTGACCCTGTCTTTGACGTTGCTGGGGGCCTGCGCCGGTCTTGGTACGCTGCGACAGGCCTCAAAACCCAACAACCTGTATCTGCTGACACCAAAAAGTACGTTTTCTTCTTCGCTGCCCCGGGTCCAAAAGCAGATCGTTGTGCAAGAGCCGACGGCGACGGCCGCCGTCAACACCGACCAGATCGCCATTCAGCCCACTGCGCTTCAGGTGCAATACCTGCCGCAAGCGCGCTGGGTCGATCGCGCGCCGCTGATCGTGCAGGCGCTGATGGTCGAGAGCTTTGAGAACTCAGGCAAGGTTGCTGCGGTGGGTCGATCCACGGTCGGACTGCGCGCGGACTATGTCATTCAACCGGACCTGCGCGAATTTCAGGGTCTTGTCGTATCGGAAACTGAGGATTCCACGTCGGTAAGGGTCGAGGTGCGGATGAACATCAAGATCATCGACGAGTTCGAAGACAAAATCATCGCCTCAAGCTCATTCCGCGAATATGTCGTCTCGGCCAGCGATCAAACCCCTGATCTGGTAGAGGCTTTCGACATCGCGCTCGGCAAAACCATGCGCGATGCCGTTGAGTGGAGCGTGCGCAAAATCCACTCGCACGCCGCCAACAACCCCCGACCGTCGTTGCAATAGACCCTAGAAATGCTGGGCTGACGCGCGGTTCCAATCATCGGCAAATTCAACGGGTATAGCATCTGACAGCAGTGCGCCCTCGTCCAGGATCGTGTGCATTTGCGCGTAGGAATGCTCCCGCTCGTCGGCGGTCCGGCGCAAGATGTCACGGGGGTGAAGCTCGGCCACTGTTGATTTACCCATTGCACCCAGCAGCTCGCGAAAGCTCTCCAACGTGGCATCGTGGTAGCGATGAACACGCTTGCGCTTTTGTGGCACGTTTACGGCCCGCCCTCGGATCGGGTCCTGGGTCGCCACACCGGATGGGCAGCGGTTGGTGTTGCAATGCAGCGCCTGAATGCAGCCGACCGCAAACATCATGGCACGCGCGGCGTTGCACATGTCGGCCCCCAGAGCGAATTTTTCGACCAGGTCGTAGCCAGTGGCCACTTTGCCCGAACAGATGATGCGGATTTTGTCGCGCAGGCCCACGCCCTTCAGGCAGTTATTCACGAAGATCAACGCCTCATTCAACGGCATGCCAAGGCGGTTCGTGAACTCAACCGGAGCAGCCCCGGTGCCCCCTTCGGATCCGTCAATGGTGATGAAATCGGGCAGGATCCCAGTCTCCAACATCGCTTTGCAGATTGCCATGAATTCGGATGGGTTGCCGATGCAAAGCTTGAAGCCGACCGGTTTTCCGCCTGCCATCTCACGCAGATGTTGGACGAATTCGAGCAGCTCGGTCGGGCCGTCAAAGGCCGAATGAACCGGCGGGGAAATGACGTCCTGATGCTCTGGCACGCCCCGAATCTCAGCAATTTCTTTGTCGACCTTGGCCGCGGGCAGTACCCCACCATGCGAGGGTTTAGCCCCCTGAGACAGCTTGATCTCGATCGCTTTGACCACGTCCTTAGTGGCCTTTTCTGCGAACTTGTCTTTGTCAAACCCTCCGTCGGGCGTCCGACAACCGAAATAGCCGGTGCCAATCTGCCAGAAAATGTCGCCGCCTTCGGCCAAATGATGTGGAGACAACCCGCCCTCACCGGTGTTATGGGCGAAACCGCCATCTTTTGCCCCACCATTCAAAGCCCGAATGGCGTTGGCACTAAGCGCCCCGAAACTCATAGCCGAAACGTTCAGGCGCGACGCGCTGTACGGTTTTTCACATTGCGGCCCGCCCAACATTATACGTTCTTCGCTTTCATCCACGTGTTTAGGGGCCAGCGAATGATTGGCGCGGTGATAGCCTACGGTCGTGATATCGTATTGTGTACCAAAGGCCTGAGTATCGACCTGACCTTTGGCGCGGGAGTAAATCAGGCTGCGTACGATCCGGTTGTAGGGACGACCGCTTTCGTTGGTTTCCACGAAATACTGACGGATCTCGGGACTGACGAACTCCAACATGTACCGGAAATGGCCCAGCACAGGATAGTTGTTTAGCACGTTATGCTTGGTAGTCAGAATATCGTACATTCCGATAACCGCATAGGGGATCAGAATGATCAGGAGCCAATGCACTGGGTGCCAGACAAAGCCCAAAAGCAGAACCAGAGGCAAACAGACGAAGCTGAGAAAGTAATAAAGCCTGCGTACAACCATTCCTGATCTCCTTGGGTGGGTCGTTTTGGAGTGCGGCGTAAAATCCATTCAGATCAAAACCGAAAATGATAAATCAAAGTGAAACAGCTTGGCTTTTGATTGCAAGCCCTCAGACAGTTTGCAATCAAAGGAGACGCGTTTGTGAAATCGCGTTACGAGTTTGATCGATCTAATGTTTTAAGGCGCGACGCCTGACAGGCTGGCATTAAGGGCAGGCAGAGTGAACACGCAGAACTCTCAATCAGGTACACAAGGCCGCGTCTTGATGTTTCTTGCCGTTTTTGTCGGCGGCGCACTGGGGTCTCTAGTGCGGGAGTTTTTTTCAGTAGAAATCCCGGGCGCTTCGGTCCTGACTGCAACGTTCGGGATCAACGTTTTCGCCTGTTTCGTCCTTGGCTGGCTGTATTCCATTCGCCATCGGGTCCACGCGCATGTTTTACACCTCGGAGCTGTCGGGTTTTGTGGTGGCCTCTCTACGTTCTCTTCATTCGTGGCCGAGCTTGAACGGTTGGCTGCAAACACGCTTGGGGCGGCAGTGGCGGCGGCCGGGTTGGAGATTGCAGTTGGCCTGGGTGCCGCAATCGCCGGTGAGGCCCTTGGGCGGCGTTTTCATGCAGGTCGGGGGTCCGTATGACGGATCTGTACCTGCATGCTCTGTTTGGCCTAGGCGGTGGTTTGGGTGCTGTTCTTCGTCATTGGGTGGCGTTGCGGATCACGCATGACCTCCCTCTCTCAACCTTGATAGTGAACGTGCTTGGCAGCCTGTTGCTTGGGCTGTGGCTGGGCTATCTGGGAGGCCCCGTCGACATGGGCGAGGAGGAAAAGCGATTGGTATTCGGCTTTTGCGGCGGGTTTACCACTTTTTCCAGCTTCGCCTATCAATCGCTAGAGCTGCGACGCAAGCAAACTCTGGTTCTGGCCGCAGGCAATATCGTCGTCAGCCTTGTGATGTGTTGGGGCGCGTTGTGGTTGGGTCTCGTCATAACACGCTGACGTACCGGCTACATTGCGTGCATATGCATTCGGACCGCAAGGTTGCCCAAGATCCAGACCGTTCCGAGAATGATAATCAACAGAACAAGGGTCGAGAATAGGATCAGATCCAGATCCTCGCGGCTGCTGCGACGACGATCTATGTGCAGGAAATAGACCAGTTGAAAGATCAACTGCGCCAGACCCAACAGACCGATAGTCAGATACACTCCGGTCGTTTCAATGCCGAACACCTGTGCAACGCCAAACATCGCAAGCGTCAAAAGCAGCGAGCCTCCGTAGCCAATGACATAGCGCCGCCGCTCGCGCCGGTGCATCTCGGAGCGTTTATCCATAGGTCAGACCTCCGAAATAGACGATTGTGATGATGCCGATCCAGATCAGGTCGAGAAAGTGCCAGAACAATGCAAGCCGCACGACGCGTGAGATGACTAGATCGGTCATGCCCATGACCCGCAGTTGAATACCTAAAACAATCAACCAAACACAGCCTGCCGCCACGTGCAGGCCATGCAACGGCACTAGCCCGTAGAAGGCAGAAAGGAAGCCACTGCGTTGCGGAATACCGCCCTTCTCGACCATTGCCATAAAGTCTCGGATCTCAAGAACAAGGAAGCTGATGCCCAAGAACAGCGTTACTCCGAACCACAGAATGATCTTTGACCTTGGCAGGTTGTATTTCAGAGCCAGCATGGCCAACCCGACTGTCAAGCTGCTGGTCAACAGGATCATGGTTTGCGCGAAGATACTTTTGAGGTCGAACAGCTCGTGCGGGCCGGGACCACCCGCCTGCGCGTCGATCATCGTGATGTAGATCGCGAACATCAGGCCGAAATAGACCAGATCGCTCATCAGGAAGACCCAGAAACCGAAGGTGACGACTTCGGACGCTTTGTGGGCACTGGCGTGGCGTTCACCGAGGTTGATGCCGGGATAGCTATGAGTTGGGGCGCGTTTCATGTCACCACCTCCATGTCGGGTCGGGCAAGACCTCGGTTTTCCGTCGCCGTCTCGTGGTCCCGATCCACGGCGGTTTCGCTGTGAACCAGTGCGAGCCAGGCTTCGTGCTCCTTACGGACCTCCTCGGCGGGGATGGTGATTTCGGTGCTGGTGTCGAAGGTCCAGGTGATGAAGGCAAGGATCATCGCAACCGTCATCAGCGCTGCCAGCCACCAGATCCACCAGACCAGCGCAAACATCCAGATACCGCTGGTCACGCAGAGGATGAACCCGATCCCGGTATTGCGCGGCATATCGATATCCTCATAGGCGTCAGGGGTGGGATAGGCCGCGCCGCGTTCTTTGGCGGTGGCGAAGTCATCCCGCGCGGTTACCTGTGGGATGATGGCAAAGTTGTAGGGCGGTGGCGGTGAAGGGATCGACCACTCCAACGAGCGGCCATCCCATGGGTCGCCCACAGGAACGCGGGTTTTTTCGCGGTCGCGGATGCTAACCCAAAGCTGGACCAGAACCGACAGCAGCGCTGCTGTGATGACCAAAGCACCGACGACCGCGACGATCATATAGGGGTGAAAGCTCGGGTCTTCCCAACTGAACGACCGGCGCGGCATGCCCATCAGGCCGACAAAATAGAGCGGTAGGAAGGTCAGCATGAACCCAACAGTCCAGAGCGCAACCGTCACCCTGCCCCACCCTTCATTTAGACGAAACCCAAACGCCTTGGGGAACCAGTAGTTATAGGCCGCGAGCAAGCCAAATAGCACGCCGGGCAGCAGAACATTGTGGAAATGCGCCACGAGAAACAGGGTGTTGTGGACCTGATAGTCAACGGTTGGATTGGCCAAGATCACTCCGCTGAGGCCGCCAATGACAAACAACATCAGGAAAGCCAGTCCATAGAGCATCGGCACCGAGAACCGGATACGCCCCCGCCAGAGGGTGGCCATCCAGTCATAGACCTTCACGCCGGTAGGGATGGCAATCAACATGGTCGCAATGCCGAACACGGCATTGATCAGCGCGCTTTGGCCCATGGTGAAGAAGTGATGCAGCCAGACTGTGAAGGACAGGACCGCAATCGACATGGTGGCAATCACCAGCGAGGTATAGCCATAGATGCGCTTGGCCGAGAAGGTCGCAAAGACCTCGGAATAGATGCCATATGCTGGCAGGACGAGCAGGTAGACCTCGGGGTGGCCGAACAGCCAGAACAGGTTGGCATAGTTCATCATATTGCCGCCGAGGTCGTTAGTGAAGAAATGAAAATCCAGATACCGATCAGCGGCCAGCAACAAGGCCGCGACCCCGAGCGGCGGCATCGCAAAGACGATGAGAATCGAGCTACAGATGATCGTCCAACAATACATCGGCAGCCGCATGAAGGTCATTCCGGGAGCCCGCAGCTTGTAGATCGTGACGGCAAAGTTGATCCCGGTCAGGGTCGTTCCGATTCCCGAGACAACTATAGCCCAGATCCAATAGTCCGGCCCCACACCCGGGTTAAACGCGGCCCCGGTATAGGGCGGATAAGCGGTCCACCCCCCGGTCGAGAACTCTCCGACCACGAGAGAAACCATCAGCATCATGCCCGCCGAGACCGTCAGCCCCAGACTGATCTGGTTCATCACAGGAAAGGCGACGTCCCGCGCGCCGATCATCAGTGGAATGACGTAGTTCGCGATGCCAAAGACAAAGGGCACAGCGACAAAGAAAATCATGATCGTGCCGTGCGTACTGAAGAGTTCGGCGAAATGCTCGGCCTCAAGGAAACCGTCGCCGGGCCCCGCGGCCTGCTGGGCGCGCATGACAACGCCTTCCAGCACCCCTCGGGCCAGCATCACGATGGCAAAGACGATATACATGATGCCGATTTTCTTGTGGTCGGCGCTGGTCAGCCAGTCGCGCCACAGCGGCCCCCACAGCCGAAACCAGGACAGCAGAAAGACAACGGCAGCCGCTCCGACTATGACCACGGCAGCGGCGGCATTGGCGACGATCTCATTTGCGTTGGGGTTCTGGATCAGCCCCGCGATTGGAAACGCGTCCCAACTGAGGCGGCCGAAGAAACCGGTCTCTGAAGTCATTGGCCGACCCCCTGCCCGTATGAGGCTGTTCCCGGCTGCTGATCGCGCGGCAAGGCTTGGCCAGAGTGATAGCGGTGCAGAATCGACTGAAACAAATCGCCGTCATCCAAGCGGAAATACAAGGCGTTTTCAGGCATATCTGAGGTTCCGAGAGCCTGTTGCACCTCATCCCGGTCCGAGCGCATGGCGACGGTCCTATACGTCGCCGCATCCAACACGATGCCGTTCTGGCGCACGCCTTCGACCCAAGCGTCAAAGTCTTCCGCCGACAGGGCAAGCGTTTCGAACTTCTGTTTCGTGAAGCCGCGCCCGTTATATTGCGTATTCTCGCCTTGCATCTGTTCGGGTTGATCTGCGACTAAATGCAGCTGAGTGGTCATGCCCGGCATCGCGTAAATCTGCCCGGCCAAGGCAGGGATCATAAAAGACTGCATTACCGTGTCCGTCGTCAGAGTCAGAGCGATTTGCTGTTTGACGGGAATTCCCATCTCACCCACGGTCGCGATCCCGAGATCGGGATAGATAAACAACCACTTCCAATCGAGGCCCACGACCTGAACCTGAACGGCAGGTTCATCCCCAAAGGGAGCCGCATAAGGGTCCAGACGATGGGTCGCTTTCCACAGGTAGATCGACAAAATCGTGACGATCACCACCGGAACGCCCCACATCACCATCTCGAGCCGGGGCGAGAAGTCCCAATCTGGCCTATAAGCAGCTGTGCCGCCCTTCCGACGACGATATCGCAGCGCGATAAGCGGAACCAGAACAAGAACAGGCACAACAGCGATCAAAATCAACCACGTTGCCCGCAAAAGATGTACCTTCTGCACCGCCGCGATTGGTCCCTGAGGGTCCATGAAGCTGTCACTGGCGCCTGCGGTCCGGGCCGATGATACCACTACCACAAGGGCCATCAGCATCGCCGCCGATATGAGGGCCGTTCTGACCTTGGTCATAGGCGACTGTCCTCTTTCGCATCCCGTTTCAGTGCAACTATCGACAAAGGCAAGAGATTTCTCAAGGCTTTTGATCGCAGCCTTCAAGCTGGCACCAATGGTGCTCTGGTTTCGGTTGACTTGCAGGCATCGTCGGGACACACCTTGGCTACGATGCGTATTCTCATTTTGATTTTTTGCCTTGCCATCCAGCCCCTGGCGGCCAACGCGCAAGATCGCGCCAAGGTTGAGCGTCAGTTTCAAAACTGGTTGCAGGAAACGGTGTGGCCGCAAGCCCGTGCCAAAGGCGTTTCGCGCCAGACCATGACACAGGCTCTGTCCGGCGTGACATTGAAATGGGATCTTCCCGATCTGGTGCCGCCGGGCAGCCCGCCGCGGTCATCAAAACCACAATCCCAGGCCGAATTCGGAGCGCCAGCGCGCTATTTCAAAGCAGGCTCGTTGCAAGGCGCGACTGCTCAGGGGCGCAAAATGGCCAAACGGCATGCGGCGGTGCTTGCCCGTATCGAGGCCGAAACCGGCGTTCCAGCCCGCATTATCCTCGCCATCTGGGGACGTGAAAGCGGATATGGCCAAGTGGCGATCCCTCACAACGCGTTTCAGGTCCTAGCGACAAAGGGGTTCATGAGCACCCGCTCGCAATATTTCACAGCCGAGTTGCTGGCCGCTTTGCAAATCGCGGAAGCAGGGCATTTGAACGGTCGTGAGATGAAAAGCAGCTGGGCCGGAGCGCTGGGGCAGCCGCAATTCATGCCGTCGAGTTTTCTGACTTACGCCGTGGACGGAGATGGCGATGCCAGCGCAGATATCTGGCAATCCGAAGAGGACACGATCGCCTCGATCGCCAACTACCTGTCGAAGCATGGCTGGATTTCGGGCCGTGATTGGGGGTTTGAGGTTTTTGTGCCTGATACACTCAGCTGCGCTCTGGAGGGTCCTGATCAGGGTCGCAAGATCGAGGAATGGGCCTTGATGGGGATCACGCGAACATCGGGCCGTCCGTTTCCAGCGCATGAACTGCCCGCCCAAGGGTTCCTAATGATGCCCGCAGGTCGAACCGGGCCTGCGTTTTTGGTGACCCAGAATTTCTACGTCCTGAAAGAATACAACAAGAGCGATCTATACGCCCTGTTCGTGGGTCATGTCGGGGATCGGATTGCATTCGGCGTCGGAGACTTCACAGCGCGCTGGGGTCGCGTTGACCCGCTATACCGATCAGAAATTGCAGCGATGCAAAGAGGGTTGGAACGCCTTGGCCATGATGTCGGCGGTGCAGATGGGCTGCCAGGTTTCAAAACACGACGCTCAATCGGGCGCTGGCAGAAAACGCAAGGTCGGGCCGAGACGTGTTTCCCTGACCGTGCACTTGTCTCTGAACTTGGTCAGTAGCCAGCCCCAGTCAAAATCAACAATGCTCTTCTTATTTGGCTATCGTTGCCAATTGCCGTTCAATTGATGGACTCGCCTAAATTGGCTTGATGCACGGCCTTTCTATTGACCGGAGATGTCGCACAGGCTTGGCGCGGCTGTTTAGAATCAACCCGTTATGGATACATCGCCCAGAACGCGATACTGGAGTGCTTCAACTAAGCGGCCTCCAGGCTTGAGATAACAGCCCCAGAAACCAGAAACTGGCAACATAACTGTCTTTTGACTTGCTGTTCCCTCCATGGCACGATCTGACCGATTTAAGCTCAGGCCCTTCGGGTAATATTGAATGATCCGGCCCCAAAGCCTAAGAGGAATAACCCGACCGGTTTCGACCATAAGGGGCAACTAGATTGAGAGGCACTATGACACGCAAGGTCACCAAGGCGATTTTCCCCGTAGCAGGACTTGGAACACGCTTTTTGCCCGCGACGAAATCCGTCCCGAAAGAGATCATGACGCTGGTTGACCGCCCTCTGGTCCAATACGCCATCGACGAAGCCCGCGCAGCCGGGATCACCGAGTTCATATTTGTCACGTCCCGCGGGAAATCCGCGCTTGAGGATTATTTCGACCATAACCTCGTTCTGGAACAAGAGCTGAAAGCCAAAGGCAAGGACAAGCTGCTGGATACGCTCAATGCGACAAACATGGAAAGCGGCGCCATCGCCTATATCCGCCAGCACAAGGCGCTTGGGCTTGGCCACGCGGTCTGGTGCGCGCGCCGTCTGATCGGGGACGAGCCTTTCGCCGTCATGCTGCCCGATGACGTCATCGCCGCCGACAAGCCCTGTTTGCAGCAGATGATCGAAGCGTATGAGGAAACCGGCGGCAATATGGTTGCCGCGATGGAGGTTCCGCCAGAAAAAACCAGCTCTTACGGGGTGTTGGATGTGGGCGACAATGTGGGCACGGTCGTGCGCACACGCGGCATGGTCGAAAAGCCCAAGCCTGAGGATGCGCCCTCAAACCTCGCCGTAATCGGACGCTACGTGCTTGGGCCGTCAGTTCTGTACAATCTGAACCAAAAAAAGAAGGGCAGCGGCGGAGAAATCCAGCTGACCGACGCCATTGCCGAAGATATCCGCAACGGTGTTCCTGTCTTTGGCTACAAATTTGACGGTCAACGCTTCGACTGCGGATCGAAAGCTGGATTCCTGCAGGCGACGGTTGCATTTGCCTTGGCCCGTGATGATCTGCGCGATGACCTGAGCGCGTATCTGCACGACCTTGTCTCGGCAGAGAAAGCGGCCCAGTAAACGGGCGATAAGACACACAAATGAAAGACGCTGCGCGATCATGACAACCGTATACCCAGTAATTCTGTGCGGGGGTTCTGGAACCCGTTTGTGGCCGCTCTCGCGTAAAAGCTATCCCAAGCAGTTCGTGCCCTTGCTCGGCGAAAACAGCCTGCTGCAGGATTGCGCCCTCAGAATGCGTGGGCCTGAAGCTGCGCCTTACGCCAAACCTGTGGTCCTCACGAATGAGGCGTTTCGCTTCGTTGTGCCGGAGCAATTGACCGAGATCGGTATAGACCCCGGCCCGGTTCTGATCGAACCCGAAGGACGCAACACCGCGCCCGCCGTTCTGGCCGCAGCCTTGTTCCTGAATGAAATCGACCAGGATTCGGTGATGCTGGTGGCTCCATCTGACCACGTCGTCCCCGATTCCAGCGCCTTTCACGACGCGGTGTCTGAGGGTTTGCGCGCGATTGCCGAGCGTGGTGATCTGCTGACCTTCGGCATCACTCCAGATCGGCCGGAAACCGGCTATGGCTACCTGAAACTGAGCCAAACGCCCGAAACCCGCGCGGTCCCTCTGGATCGGTTCGTTGAAAAGCCCGATCTTGAAACAGCCGAATCCATGCTGGCCGATGGCAGCTATCTGTGGAACTCGGGCATCTTTCTGTTTGCCGTTCGCGACATCATCGCCGCATTCGAACAACACGCCCCTGCCCTGATGAGCCCTGTTAAAAACGCTGTCGAAAACGCCAAGAGTGATCTTGGTTTCCTCAGACTGGATGCCGAGGCGTGGTCTGAGGTCGAAGATATCTCGATCGACTATGCCGTGATGGAGAAAGCGGACAACCTGAGCGTTGTGCCCTATGCAGCCGGGTGGTCGGATGTAGGCAGTTGGTCCGCGGTGCAAGAGTTGACCCATCCCGACACAGATGGCGTCGCGACCTCTGGTGAAGTCACGGCGATTGACTGTCAAAACGTGCTGGTCCGCTCGGAATCTCCGGCGCAGGAGGTTGTAGCGCTGGGTTTGCAGGACGTGATCGCCGTTGCCATGCCCGACGCGGTTCTGGTCGCCAGCATGGACAAGGCGCAGGACGTCAAAAAGGCCGTGACCGCGCTGAAGGCCAAAGGTGCGAAACAGGCCGAATCCCTGCCAGTAGACCACCGCCCTTGGGGTTGGTTCGAAAGCCTGGTGATCGGCGACCGGTTTCAGGTCAAGCGCATCCATGTCCATCCCGGCGCGGCGCTCAGTCTACAGTCTCATCACCATCGGTCGGAGCACTGGATCGTGGTGGAAGGCACCGCCAAGGTCACAATCGACGAGGAAGACCGTCTGGTTTCCGAAAACCAGTCTGTCTACATTCCTTTGGGTGCGGTCCATCGGATGGAAAACCCCGGCAAGGTGCCCATGGTGCTGATCGAGGTCCAGACTGGCACGTATCTGGGTGAGGATGACATCATCCGCTATGAGGACATCTACTCACGCAGTTAAACTGTTTGAATTCAGTTTTTTGCACGAGATTCAGGTGAAAAGGTAAACAGAAACACCTCCGGGCGTTCGCTGCGGTCAGACAGAATTCATGCGTCATACGGCAGGGTGGCGCGCAACGAAATGTCGGACTGACAGCCAAGGAGGACGCCCGTGTCTCAGACCTCACCCAGATTGAACCTGCCGTTTTTGCAGCCGTCTCAGGCGCAGAAACATGTCACCCACAACGAAGCCCTGCGCCAGTTGGACCTCGTGGTGCAGCTGAGCGTTGTGTCGACCAGCAGCAAAAATCCACCCGCCGCCCCAGAACAGGGTGAGATTCATGGGTTGGGATCGAACCCAACCGGAGATTGGGACGGCCATTCAGGTGAATTGGCCGCCTGGATAGATACTGCTTGGCATTTCCTGACCCCGCAGACAGGCTGGCGCGCCTGGGATCAAGCCGACGGACATATGAAACTGTGGGACGGTAGCGCGTGGGTTAACCCTCCGGTCGAGACGTCTAACTTGCCCGGTGTGGGTGTGGCGACAGGCTATGACAGCACCAACCGCCTATCCGTTCGCGGCCCCGCAACGCTGCTGAGCCATGAGGGCGGAGGCCACCAGCTGAAGATCAACAAGTCCGGCTCTGGCGAAACCGCGTCGCTACTGTTTCAGTCCAACTGGACGGGTCACGCCGAGATGGGCCTTTCCGGCAGTACCGGGTTCTCGATCAAGGTGTCACCGGACGGTGGCAGATGGACAGATGCGCTGCGCCTTGATCCCGCCACGGGTATCGCCAGCGGCGCCGCCGTTCAAAACAGCCCGACGGATACCACGGCTGGGCGCTTGATGCGGACCGACTATGGGTACGGGCCTGGCAATCTGCTGGGGTCGGTGTCGGAAAACGCAGGTGCGCCGACGGGTGCAGTGATCGAACGCGGCAGCACTGAAACGGGCGACTATGTCCGTTTCGCTGATGGCACTCAGATTTGTACCGCAACCCTGACCGCGACAGGTTGTACCATTGCTGAAGGCGCGCTTTTCGCTAGCAACACGGAGACGTGGACCTTCCCGGTCGTTTTCGCGGCGACCCCGTCTGTCAGCGGCAGCGGTGGCAGCGCGGGGCGGTTCATCGGGGCCGACGAACCCTCGACCAGCCAGGCCGTTTTCAAGGTGCTTTCCACCACATCAGATGCAACAATCCTAGCGCCGTCTCTTGCCGCGATTGGACGTTGGTTCTGAGGTAAAATGGGGCCCGGGCCTTGGAGTTCGGGCTTCTATTTCGCGCGAAGATCGCCCTGAGACTGTTCAAGAAACCAAGCGTAAGTTTCGCGAATACCGTCCTCAAGCCCGATCGAGGCCGTCCATCCCATATCCGCCAGACGTGACACATCCATCAACTTGCGCAGGGTCCCATCGGGTTTTGAGGTATCCTGCGTGATCCGCCCTTTGTAGCCCGTGACCTGCGCCACCAGCGCCGCAAGCTCGGCAATCGAGATGTCAGACCCGCACCCGACGTTGATATGGCTGAGCATCGGCTGCGTGTTCGCTTCATAAACGTCTCGCGGCAGGTCCAGCACGAACAGGGACGCCTCGGCCATGTCATCCACATGGAGGAATTCACGACGGGGTTTGCCGGTGCCCCAGATCATCACCTCGTCCAAACCGTCCCGCTGCGCTTCGTGGAAACGGCGGATCAGGGCGGGCAGCACATGGCTGTTTTCAGGATGGAAATTGTCGCCCGGACCATAGAGGTTGGTCGGCATGACCGAGCGATAGTCAACACCGTGCTGCCGGTTATAACTTTCGCACAGCTTGATCCCGGCGATCTTAGCCACCGCGTAAGGTTCGTTGGTGGGTTCCAGAATACCCGTCAGCAGAGCGTCTTCGCGCATCGGTTGTACAGCCGCGCGCGGATAGATGCACGAGCTTCCAAGTTGTAGTAGGTGTTTGACTCCGGCCTCAAATGCCTGGTTGATCACGTTGCATTCGATCATCAGGTTTTTGTAAATGAAATCGGCCGGGAAGGTATTGTTGGCATGAATGCCACCGACCTTGGCCGCAGCCAGCACAACCACATCGGGCTTCTCAGCCCGCATGAAAGCGCGCACCGCGGCTTGATCGGTCAAATCCAGTTCGGAATGCGTGCGGGTGATGAGGCTCAGGGCCTTGCCTGCGGCCTGCCGGTCCTGCAATTTGCGCAGGATGGCACCACCAACCATGCCGCGGTGCCCTGCTACGTAAATTTTCCGCATGGTCGGTTCCTCAGCCGTTTTCCAAGCTCACGGGCATCTCGTAGCCGTGTTGCTTCAGCAGTGCGTGGCGCTGCGCTGTTTTGAGGTCTTCGCGCACCATCTCTTCGCACATGTCCTGTACCGTCAACTCCGGCACCCAGCCCAGTTTCTGTTTGGCTTTGGACGGATCACCCAACAGGGTGTCCACCTCAGCCGGGCGGAAATAGCGGGGGTTGATCCGCATCACGACGTCCCCGGGTTTCAGTGCCGGAGCGTTGTCGCCCTCTACCGCTTTGACGGTTGCAATTTCATCAACACCTTCACCAGTGAATTCAAGCGTCACACCCAGCTCGGCGGCGGACCATTCGATGAACTGACGCACGGAATATTGCACCCCAGTCGCGATCACGAAATCCTCGGGCGCGTCCTGCTGCAGCATCAGCCACTGCATGCGGACATAATCCTTGGCATGGCCCCAGTCCCGTAGGCTGTCTATATTGCCCATATGCAGGCAATCTTCGAGGCCCTGCGCAATATTCGCCAGGCCGCGCGTGATTTTACGGGTCACGAAGGTCTCACCCCGGCGCGGGCTTTCGTGGTTGAACAGGATGCCGTTGCAAGCATACATCCCGTAGGCCTCACGATAGTTGACCGTGATCCAATAGGAATAGAGCTTGGCGACCGCATAGGGCGAGCGCGGGTGGAACGGCGTGGTCTCGCGTTGAGGCGTTTCCTGCACCAGCCCATAAAGCTCGGACGTGGAGGCCTGGTAAAAGCGGCACTTCTCCTCCAGTCCCAGAAACCGGATCGCCTCGAGCAGGCGCAGCGTCCCAATCGCATCCACATCAGCCGTGTATTCTGGGGATTCGAAGCTGACTGCCACATGCGATTGGGCCCCGAGGTTGTAGACCTCATCAGGCTGCACCTGCTGGATAATCCGCGTCAAGTTGGACGTGTCGCTCAGATCGCCATAGTGCAGATGCAGCTTGGGGTTCGGCTCGTGCGGGTCCTGATAGATATGGTCGATCCGCTGCGTGTTGAACGACGAGGCCCGCCGCTTGATCCCATGCACCTCATAGCCTTTTTCCAGAAGGAACTCGGCCAGATACGATCCGTCCTGACCGGTAATGCCGGTGATCAATGCCGTTTTGGTCATAACTGTGCCTCGTTTCCACAAATGCGTCTGTTTGACGTCTCAAAAACAGCAAGACCGTATGGAATGCAACCCAAGGCAACAATCTGGCATTGCACCTGACCACGATTTCTTTGATTGTGCAGGCGCATTTCGGCCAAGACAAAAAAGGAATTCGAGCTTGCGTATTGCGATGATAGGCACCGGCTATGTGGGTTTGGTGTCAGGAGTGTGTTTTTCGGATTTCGGCCATGATGTGATCTGCGTCGACAAGTCCGAGCATAAAATCCAGTTGCTGCAAGCCGGTGAGGTTCCGATTTATGAGCCGGGGCTGGACACCCTCATGGCCAAGAATGTGGCCGCCGGGCGACTTAGTTTTACGACCAACCTGCAAGACGCGGTGGACGGAGCGGATGCGGTATTCATCGCCGTCGGCACACCGACGCGACGCGGGGACGGGCACGCGGATCTGACCTACGTCATGGCTGCAGCCGAAGAAATCGCCAATGCGCTGACCGACTATGCGGTGATCGTGACAAAATCTACCGTGCCCGTCGGCACCAACCGCAAGGTGCAGCAGGTCGTCACTGCCGCAAATCCGAATGCGCAGTTCGATGTGGCCTCGAACCCGGAATTTCTGCGTGAAGGGGCTGCGATCGACGATTTCATGCGTCCTGACCGGGTTGTGGTCGGCATAGAAAACGACCGCGCTGCCGAGGTGATGGCCGAGATCTATCGCCCGCTTTATCTGCGAGACTTCCCGATCTTGACCACCGATCTGGAAAGCGCCGAGATGATCAAATACGCCGCCAACGCCTTCCTCGCGACTAAGATCACCTTCATCAACGAGATTGCCGGCCTCTGTGAGAAAGTGGGCGCCGACGTTAAGGAGGTGTCGCGCGGGATCGGGCTGGATGGTCGGATCGGCAATAAATTCCTGCATGCCGGCCCTGGCTATGGCGGTTCGTGCTTTCCCAAGGATACTGCCGCTCTGGCCCGGATCGGTCAGGAACACGCGTATCCGATGCAGATCACCGAGACCGTGATCCGCGTCAATGACGGTGTGAAAAAGCGAATGATTGAAAAGATCCGCGACGCTTGCGACGACAATTTCAACCGCAAGACCGTGACCGTGCTGGGGGTGACATTCAAACCCAACACCGACGATATGCGCGATGCCCCGTCCCTGACTATCATTCCGGCCTTGATCGGCGGAGGGGCCAAAGTGCGCGTGGTCGACCCGCAAGGCCGTGCTGAGGGCGAGGCGCTGCTGCCCGGCGTGGATTGGTGCGACGACCCATACGTGGCGGCCAAGGATGCGGACGTCGTTGTTCTTCTGACCGAATGGAACGAGTTCCGTGCCTTGAACCTAAGCGAACTTGGTGGAGCGATGAAGACGCCGCGCATGGTGGATCTGCGCAACGTCTACTCTCAGGACAGTGTCGAAAAAGCAGGTTTTGAAACCTATGTGGGGGTCGGGCGGTAACCGCCCACCTCAACCTGCATAGAGCGGAACAGACGCGTCTGCCCCTTCGGCCAGTGCTTTGCTCTGATCCCGCCGGACTTGCTCATACGTTGCTAATGCATCGGATGAGAACAATTCTGTAGGTGCTTGAACCGGCACGAAATTGCTGTGTTTGTCCGAGCCCCTTGCCAGCAGCGCATAATCCCGATCCGCCACCAATTGTTGCGCTCCGGGACTGAGATAGCGGATAGCCAACCCGATCCGCCGGTCTTCGGACTGGTTCGGCCCTGAACCGTGGATCGTCAGCCCGTGATGCAGCGACATCTGACCGGGCGCGAGCTCGATATGGGTCTTGTCAGTCTCGGCAACTTCGACGGCCACCTCTTGCCCGCGGGACAACAGGTTCGTTTCCGAATATGTATCGGTATGCGGCAAGATCGGGTTCTTGTGGCTGGCGCGCACGAAATCCATACACCCGCTGCGCTCTGTCGCGGGGGAGAGAGCGATCCAGGCCGTGACCTGATCCGGCGTTTCCCCCATGCCCCAATAGGTGAGGTCCTGATGCATACCAACCGTTTGCACGGTGTTGGCCTCCTTGATGAAAAACTCAGCCGACCAGATCATGATATCAGAGCCCAGAACGCCCTCGACCACATCGAGAACGCGGGGATCCTGAGCGATGCGCGCCGCAAGTGGCATGACCAGATGCGCATTGACCCGCTTGTAGGTGTTCAAAGGCAAGGGCAGATCCGCATCCAGCCAGTCACTCTCAATCTGTTCCAGCTCCGCCCGGAAACCGGCGGTCTCGGCTTCGGAAAAGACGGAGAGGGGAAAGAGGTAGCCATCCTCCCAATACCGGTCGGATTGTTGTTGCGTTAACGTCGTCGCCATGGGGTCACCTACTCGCTGTATGCGCAAAGGGTATCCGCGAGTGAGAACACGTCAAAACCAAACCTCTTGCCCGTCAGGATAAGTTTAGCTTAGCCTGCTCCACATGTTGCCCCGCATCCCATCCCTCAACTGGCTACGCGTGTTCGAAGCAGCCGCCCGCACGGAGAGCTTTTCCCGCGCCGCATCGCAGCTGAACATGTCGCCAGCCGCCGTCAGCCAACAGGTCAAGGCGCTTGAGACCCGGCTGGGCACGCCGCTGTTTCATCGCCATGCCCATGCTGTAACGTTGACGGAAGCGGGGCGAGCCTATCTGCCCTCAGTTCAGCAATCCCTGCTGATGCTGGAAACGGCCACTACCGGGTTGTTCGGTGAGACGCGGGAACAGAGGCTATACGTTCAGTCGGTTTTGTTGTTTGCCCATGGTATCTTGGCCAAAGGCCTGCCCACGTTTCAGACCGCGCAACCTCAGATCAATCTTTCGCTGACCACCGGCAATGCGAATTCGGATTTCACCAATCAGTTCACAGATCTACAGATCGTGTTTGGCAATCCCGCGCTGTTTGGCACTGAAGGAGATGAACTGCTGCACGAGGTTCTGTTTCCCGTCGCCCCGCCTGAGATTGCTGCACAGATCCGTACCCCGCAGGACCTACAGCAATTCACCCTGATCGAAGTATCGACCCATCGTGCCAGCTGGCTCTATTGGTTCGAAGCGCTGCGTTTGCCGACTGGACAGACCCGGTTCTTCTTTGCTGACAACTCGATCATGGCGGCCGAGCTGTCCGCCTGCGGGCTTGGGATCGCACTGGCCCGCGCGCCCGCATCCGACCGTATCATGGAGGGCTCAGGACTCGTGTCCTGCCTGCCCGACCTACAGGTCAGCGGGCAAGAGGCCTATCACCTGATCTATCCCTCTCGTACAGACTTGCGCCGGCCGGCCCGCCTGTTTCGCGACTGGCTGCTGGACTACAGCGCTGCCGTCCAAACGCGGTAGCGTCCCTGCCCCGTGACTTCGCGGACCAAACCACGGCGGGTGAAACGGTCAATGTTGCGTTGTACTGCAGCGCGCGAGGCCTGGGTCAGTTCTTCGGCAAGAGGGGCAGATACCATGGGCCAAGCCCGCAGCGCGTCAATCAGCAATGGCGGCGTGCGACCGCTGAGGTCCGCTGTTGCCTCCTTCGCCCGTGCCTCCCACGCGTTGATACGGTCCAGATGCAATAAGGCTGCGAGGGCCGCCTGACCGGCTCCGGCAATCCAGGCGGCCAGTTTTTCCTCGGGCGACCCAACACCACGCAGCGCGCCCGGACCGGAGAGGGCCAGCGGCATGAATAGCGCTCCGCCCCGCCCCATCGAGGCCGCATGACGCGCTGCTATGACAGCTGCTTCCGTATCCTGACCGGGTCCTTGGGACACGGCCCGCCATGCATGAAAGGCGATTGCGGCCTGCGTGACGGGGTGCAGCGCCTCGACGCTGCGCATCACGTCCGACAGGTCTGCAATGGCCTCCGGCACCTCTTCGATCCCTTGCGCCATCCGGTCCAGAAAGGCGGTCAGCCCGGCCTCCCAGCCATCATGGGAAGGGGCCGCACCTGATGACAGGCGGCGCACCGCCCAACCTGCCCGATACAGGGACTGCACATCATCACCGGTCGCGCCGATCCGCAGACTCGTCCAAAGCGCTAAACGTTCGACACTGATCCGGTCACCGGTCCACCAGCCCAGATCGGATACATCCATCAAGGCCAGACGATGGGTCCACCCTTCCGGCCCCGCCCGCAGTCGCTCATCCAGCGCGCCAAAGGTCACCGCCAAATCCGCAAGCTCATACGACAACCCGGATTGCGCGGCCTGCCACTCTCTGGGATCGAACAATTGCCGCTGATCTGCCCGAGGGCCAGGGGTCAGGAAATCATCCTGTGGCGAGTCATCCTCGGGGGGGAGAAACCACAGATCATCCTCATCCTCGGGGTCACCATCATAGATGCTGCGCGGCCCGAGGTCTTCGGCCTCATCATCAGGTTCGGATGTGACAGGTTTAGGCTTCATTCCCGTATTGTTCGGCTATTTCCGACCACTCACAAGGGGTTTTCCATTTGGATGACCAGCTTTCCCGACATCTATTGGAAAGTCCGCCCAAAAGGCCGCGCTACCACGCCCGATCGCTGATCTAGACTTTAGGGTAGACTTATCCCTGACAACCGCCCATCGCCCACCGGCGCAGGTTGACCTTCAAACCACCGCCAAACGGATGCTGCTTGGCCACGTTGCCTGCCGCTGGGCGTTTGACATAGGTCTGAGCCTGATCGCACAGGGCCTCATGCGTCCACTGGTGGCAACTCGAACAGTTCTGGTCTTTCCACAACTCATCCGGCAGCCCATCAATCGGCGGGAACTGAGGTGAACCCGCTACCAGTTCCTCGATCGATTTGCCCCGGACATGGGTATTGCCGAACGTCAGGATAGATTTCATGGTGACCGCTGCTCCGGCGTCGATGCTGCCCGAATTCTGCGCCTCGGGCGCCTCGACATTGGGTTCTGCTTTGCGAGTCACGGTCTCGCTTTCCAACTGCAGGGCCGCCAGACGTTCGACCGCCTGGTCGGCAAATGCGCCGCTGGGAAAGCTGTGCAGATAGACTTCGTAGGAATGGATCGAATCGTCCACCTGCGCCAGTTCATACATCAGACGGTCCGTCTCGGTCGCTTCCGGGGCCTCTTGCGATGGCGTGGGCGCGGGCAGAGTGCCGAAAGACTCGGCCAAAATCGTCTGCAGCAGATCATTGGCCTGCGATGCATGAGTACTGTCTGGATAGGCCCGCTGAAACAGCATGATCTTCACCGGGTCACGGCTGTTCACGGCTTCCTGCCACTGTTCTTCTTCGGTTTGCTCAGGTTTCGCGATCAGGGTTTCATTCGCGCGTGCAAAGGCGAAATCCTGCGTCAAGGACGAGGTATCCCAAGGCGTTTGCAGCCCCCGCGTTTCGCTGAGAACATCAACGCGCACCTTCTTGAACAATTGCTCAATCGCCATGCCAGGCGTGTCGATATGCTGCGCAAGGCTCAGCGTGAACGGGCTGTTGCCGGTTTCGCCATCCAGCGCAACACCGCCGGGGTCGGTGGCATAGGCGAGAAAAGTACCAGTCGGGGCTTTCATCTCAGCCAGACCGTTGTCATCCATATCTGCCAGATCCTCGAACGGGTTGTTCCGGCAGGCGTCCAGAATGACGATATTCGTTTTGTTGTTGGCCGAGGCCATCTGATGCAGGACCGAACGCGCCTCAACCGCCATCAGATCCAGATCGGCCGGATCGGACAGCGAAACATCTACAGGCAACAAGTAGTTTGAACCGAAAGACTGCACCCCGTGACCCGCATAGTAAAACAGGCCAACGGCGGTTTCGCCGCCCTTGCGCAGGTCACGCCCGAACTGGGCAATGGCGCGCTTCATTTCGATCTGAGTGCTGTCGGACAGATGCCGCACCTCGAACCCGAGCGCGGCCAGCTTCTCCGCCATCAGCCGCGCATCATTGATCGGATTGTCCAGGGCCGAGACCGAACCATAGTCGGAATTTCCAACCACCAGCGCGATTCGCGGCTCGGCCCAAGCCGAACCGGTCCAGAGTATTGCGATCATCGCAAAAAGGGTTCTAAGTACGCGTTGCACCTTTGGTTCTTTGCCTTTTTCTGGTCTCATGGTCCGTGACCCCTTGGGCACCACTCAGCCCGGAAGTACTCTGATATTGTTTTTTGGCTTTCTTATGGCCGTGGCCTGAAATATCCCAATTATAGTATCAAGACTAGGAAGAGGTTCACACATGCCGCGTTTAAACTTGGTGCGAAATACTTTTGCGATGACAGCACTGGTATGTGCAAACACGGCGTGGGGTCAAAGCGCCGATCCCTTCGAACATGGCTGGAAACTGGACGCAGAATCCTCGGAACTGCAGTTTCTTTCGGTCAAAAAGAACGCGATTGCCGAAAATAGCGGCTTTGCAACCCTGACGGGCGTGATCAGCCCCGAGGGTGGCGCCGATATCCGGGTTCAGATGGACAGTGTTGATACCAAGATTGACCTGCGCAACGTTCGCATGCGGTTTCTGTTTTTTGAAACCTTCAACTTTCCCGAAGCGGTGATCACCGCCCAATTGCCGCCCGAGCAGCTGGTCGATCTTCACCAGACCCGGCACAAGATCATCGACCTACCCTATAGCTTGTCCCTGCATGGGGTGAAAAAAGACAGCGTGGCGCAGGTGGCCATCACTTTGGTCGACAATGACCGCGTAGCTGTGGCCAACACGACACCGATTGCGATTGCCCTGCCCGACTTCAACCTTGAGGAAGGGCGCGGCAAGCTCGAAGAGGCCGCCGGTGTTGATATTCTGCCCTTCGGCTTTGTCAGCTTCGGGTTCGTATTCGACCGTGCCCAACCCGGCACACCGCCTCAGCTTGAGGTCGCCTCGGCTACACCAGGGGCTGCTGCGCTGGAAACCAAGGGTGATCTGGATCGTGAGGCCTGCGAAGGTCGGATGGAGATCCTGTCGCGCACAGGCAATATCTACTTCAACTCGGGCAGTGCGCGGCTGACCAATGACTCGATTCCGCTGCTGAGCAATCTGCATGACATTGTCGACCGTTGCCCGGACCTCAAGATCGAGATCGGCGGACACACGGACAGCGATGGCTCGGATGAGGCTAACCGCGTTCTCAGCGAACGGCGTGCGCAGGCGGTCAACACCTATCTGGTCGATCAGGGGATCGCGCCGGAACGTCTGCTGACGGTTGGTTATGGCGAAAGCCGCCCGGTTGTGTCGAATGACACCGCAGACGGCAAGCGTCGCAATCGGCGGATTGAGTTTGTGCCGGTAAACTAGACTCAGTTCTCGGCCAGAATGATCGGGTCGAACCCACCGCTGCGCCATTGCCGCAGGGCCGAAATGAAATTCGGCCCCGGCACGCCGTCGATCGTACTGTTGTAATAGCCCGCCTTTTGCAGCAGCCGTTGAACCTCCATCAGGGTATCGCGCGACCATTGGTCTGAGGCGAGGGACAGCTGATCAAGGATCGCTCCGTTATCCTCAGCAGCTCCGCGCAGAAGCATCCGCGCCGCTTCCAACGGATCACGAGGCACGCCGCGCCCTTCGTCCAGAAGGATCGCTGCCGCCAGATAGCCCTGATATTCGCCATCACGCGCAGCTTTCTGGAAGTAGCCCAATGCTTGCTCGGGCTCGCCAGCGGCACCATCTTGCGCCAGCACGCCAAGATTGAAGGTCGCCTTGGCCGACCCACCTTCAGCGGCTTGCTGCAAGAGCGCGACGGCGCGCGCATCGTCTTTGGGAACGATCTGGCCTTCAAACAGGGTAACGGCGAGGTTGATCATGGCATCCGCGCTGCCCCCTGCCGCCGCGCGCTCGTACAGATCCAGCGCTGTGCCCATGTCCTGAGGGACGCCGGTGCCGCTTTCGTGCAGTTGCGCCAAGGACACCATCGCCCGCAAATCCCCTTCGGCAGCAGCCTGTTTGTAGAGGGTCACGGCACGCTCCACATCCCCCGCAGCGATCGTCGCCCGCGCAAGAAGCGCCACGTAGTGCGACAACTCCGGTGACTGGGCTGCCGCCGCGCTGCACGCCTGGATTGCCGTCAGCGCGTTTTCCTGCAACCGGCTGAACGGAACGCCCGTGATGCTGGCCGTCCGGTCACGGGGATGGGTCGCAAGCCGCTCACAAATGCCGCCCGGCGTGCTGTCCTCGGGCCTTGGGATTGATGCGATCAGCCGCTGCGCCTGCGCGGCGTGGCTGCCGTCGGGGTATTGCTCTAGGTAGAACTCCAGCAGAGGCCGCATCCGGCTGCGTTGAGCCAGTTTCCAAAGACGCTCGGCCTGTTCGTCCTGGTCTTCGACGCTCAGCGCACGGGTCTGGGTGCCGCCCTGCCCGGCCTCATCCAGAAACGCAAAAACCTCAGTGGCATGCGCGCCCTGTGGGTAGCGGTCAATATAGAGCTGCATCAGAGAGGCATCCTGCGCATTGGCCGCCACCTGCCACAGCAAGGTCTCTTCTGATGCTGTCACTGGGCTGTTGTCGAACCGGAATTGCCGCGTCAACGAGGAGTTATCCCACGGGATCTGCCGCCCACCAGTCGCAGCCAGAACATCCTTGCGGACCGAGATCAGCAGGTCCGAGATATCCTGTCCCGGCGTGTAAATATGGCTCAGGAGTGCTTCAGTGAAAAAGCTGTTCCGCCCGGTGCCATCGAAGGCCACGTTGTCGGGCTGCGTGGCGTAGGCGAACAGAAAATCCGCTGCGCTGCCGACACGGGCCAGCCCTTCGTCAACGCTCAACACACCATCTTCGAACGGGTTGTCACGGCAGGCGTCCAGAAACACCAGCCGGATGCCGTCGGACCGTTCCATCCGTGAGACGAACTCCTCCATTGCAACTGTCTGCTCCGGAATATCCGCAGCACTGGTCAGGTTGGCATCGACCGGAACCAGATAATTGCGCCCATCCACCTGAAAGCCGTGGCCTGCATAAAACAGCAGCGAGACATCAGAATCCGCAGCCGTCGCGCCATAGGATTCAGCCAGAGACAGCATCTCATCCCGAGTCAGATCGGTGCCGAGAAACACGTCGAACCCCAGCCCCTCAAGCGCGATGGCCAGATCCGAGGCATCGTTGATCGGATTGTCGAGCGCCCCGACGGTCTGATAATCCGAGTTCCCGATGATCAGCGCCACACGTTTGTCTGCCAGCGCCGCGAGGGCGCTGAACAGGGTCAATAGCATGGCCGCGCAAAGACGGATCAGGAACATGGGCGCAGAGCCTCCGTTGGGTTACAGACCGATGGCGCGCGACAGGCCGATTTCGGCCTGACCAACAGCAGCCACGATTGTATCTACCTGCTGGTTCTGGATGCTGACAAGCTCAGGGTCGGTTGCTCGTATCAATGTGATCGCCTTGCGGATTTCGCGCTGTGCCTGACGGATCTGACGGCGCGCTTCCTGCACGGCCTCGCGGCGGATCGTCTCCCGCTCCTCAGCGGTGGTGGCAAGTGCCAGACGACGGTTCGCATCCTCGCCCGCCGCGCGAATACCCGCGCTTGCGCCACGGATGATATCGCCAACTGATTCCAGACCCGGCGGCAAACCCTGTACGATCGAATCGAGGTCCGAGGCGTATTCGTCCATCGCGTCGGCGATACAGGCCAGATAGGCGCTAACATTGTTGCCCTGTTCCGCACAGGAAGAGATCACCTCGTCAAAGTCCTGCGACGCATTCTCGACCGTACCAAGCGCCGCTTCTGCTTCGGTTGTCGTTGTGGTCGTAGTACCACCGCCGCCACCTCCGCCGCCGGTGATGGTCGTATCCACGGTCGGGGTAATCTCAATAGTTGGGGTCGGCGGGGTCGGAATGACCGTGTTCCCGATGATTGCCGTGCCAGGCAGCGCGGAAACGGTATAGAACACCTCTGAGATACTCAGGAGTGAGCTTGTATCCACGGTATAAGTCGTGGTTCCGTTTTCGGTGCTGGCAAACGTCAAAGTCTCAAAGATCGGGGACGTGTCCAGCGAGTCACCCGACGGCCCGAACCTAAAGACAGAGGGGCCACCAGAAATTGTACCCGTGCCTGTCGTCGTTTCAGCCTCACCTTCGGGGATGAGAAGCGTGTCAGGTACAACGAACAGGACCGGAGAGGTCGTGTAGTGCAGTGGGTTTGTCCCGCCTTCTGACCCGCTCGCTCCAGGCGCCCACGTATTGGTAAAGTCCCAACCTTGAGCCGACGCAAGGTTAAAGAACCCAACCGTATCCTGAAGTTGTGCGGTGGTGAGTGCTGTGCCCCCGGCGCTGGTGGCCAGACCGGAGGAATCGGTGTTCCAGAAGGAACCTGAAACAGATCCAGAGTTTGAACCGACTAACCCACCAAGTGTGGGTGTATTAGGGCCTGAAAAACTCGCACCGCCCGTCGAATAGCTTCGGGCAACTGTGCCGCCATTGTTGAAGCCTACGAGGCCTCCGAGCGTCGCCGAGTCTCCGGGCGCTGAACTCTGGTTGGTGCCCGAGACACTTCCGGTTGCATAGGAATCCTGAACAAGGCCGTTGTTGTCACCCACCAGACCACCAACGGAAAAATCACCAGCCGTAGAACCACTGACGGTTCCTGTAGCGTGAGACCGAGTTATTGTTCCGTTGTTTTCGCCGACCAAACCGCCCGCGACAACCAAGTTGGCCTCGGTCGTGGCCACGGTCACACTGGCTGTCGAGAAACTGTCTATGATTGTGCCATCGTTGAAACCAACAAGACCACCGGCCTGTTCGTCACTACTGCTAAAGCTACCGGATACCGAAACGCCGGAAATCGTGCCGCCATTTGTTCCCGCCAAGATACCACCGCCCCCAGAGGAAACGCTGGCCCCGTTGATGCGCAGGTTTTGAACATTGCCATCAAGATTGTTGAACAGGCCACCGAACGAACTGGTCGAAATGGTGAGGCCGTTTATCGAAAAGCCGTTGCCTTCAAGTGTACCACCCGCATAGTCGATTGGATCGAAAGAACTGAGTGGCGCGGCACTGATAGAATTGGCCAGGGCGTAGTTGTTGCCGTCCGAAATACCTTGAAGGCCAAAAACATCCGTCAGGAGGTATGGAGACCCGGCGGCGCCAGTGCCACCGAGCGCACGGGTGAATGTTGCGCCGGACGCAATATCAAGCGTTCCCGTCGAGAAACTCGGGAGCGTGGAACTTACCTGTGACCAGGCGCCATTCGTAAGCGTAAAGGTATCGACGTCGATTGTACCACCTGCGCCGGTACCAATCGTTGTGGCGGCGTTCAGTTCCAACTCGCCGCTTGTCGCGGTGATCGCAGCGTTGATTGTGATCGAATCATTGGCAAGCAGCGTTAGCCTAGAGCCGTTGCCCCACGTGATCGGATCGTCGACGGTGATCGTGCCGACCTGTGAGTCATCGCCACCAAGGTCGATAGGGTCTCCATCCGGTTGCAGAGTGCCACTTCCGGCGGTCGTCAGAGTGACGTTGCCGAAGCCAAGGTTCGTTTCAATTGTACCCGGCGTGACCGAACCCGGACCGGTTGCCGTGTCAGACACCGTGATATTCGTGGGGTCCAGCAGCAGCGTGCCATATGCACCAAACGGTGCCCGCGTATCAGTCAGGCCATCGTAATTCAGGGCCAGCTTGCCGGACACTTCGACAAAACCACCATCCCCGGCCAAATCGCCGCCGCGGGCCGAGTTGAAGCCCGAGAACGATGTGTAGTCATCCGACCAGATGATGATCAGACCACCATCGCCCTGATCTCCGCCATTGGCGCTGATTACCGTTGCGCTGTCGACCAGCGTAGTGCTGGCCCGCTGCAGATCGCCGCCGCCTTGCAGGTCACCGCCGACGCGGATCTCTCCGCCATTTCCAGCGCCTGCACCGTCTGCGCTCAGGGCCGCACCGGCCAGTTCGATGGCTTCACCGATAATCGTGATCGACCCACTGTTCTGATCGCGGGCCACCGGGCGCGGAGAGGCCTCGACCAGAGTTACTCGCGCCGAGGTATCAATGCGGCCCGACACCTGTACGGCGCCGCCGCTGCCGCCCAGAACAACTGCTCCGGACACGCCACCGACCGAGCGTGCCTCGATCACGCCAGACATGTTCACGACCCGGCGCGCTGCATCGCGGGCGCTGGCGGCCTTGAGGTGAACGACACCGCCATCCGCCTCGATGCGGCCCGAATTGGTGACCAAAGCCTCCATCGCGGCGTCATCACTGTTTGAAGGCACGGCGACCTGCAGAAAACCGTCGCCGGATACGTCCAGCGTCACTTGCTCACCCGCGCCAAGTCCCACCTTGCCCATTGGCACCCGGATCACACCCGAGTTCGACACTTTGCCGCCGATCAAGGCTGCGTAACCGCCTGGAACAACCTGAATCCTACCCGCATTCTCGACCCCGGCTGAGGCCCCGTTGCCGTTGTAGTGATAGCGGCCGTTCAGAAAATCATCGTCCGAGATGTTCAGGGTCGAGGCCACAAAGCCCCCAGTGTTCACATGGCCATTCGGGCCGATGAAAATGCCGTTCGGGTTGACCAGATGCACCTGCCCGTTGGCGTTCAGCTGACCGTGGATCTGACTGGTTGTATTCCCGGTAACCCGGTTCAGGATCACGCTTTGCGCGCCTGGTTGATTGATATTCACGGTCGAGCCGGAGCCAATCGAAAATCCGTTCCAATTCACGATGGCCGCATTCGACCCCTGCGTGATGTTCAACTGATTGGCGCTGGGTTGGCTGATCGCAACATCACCCGCAGCCACCGTTCCTCCGGTCGGCAGGGATTGCGCTAGTGCGGTCGTGCCCCATAGCACGGCCGAGGCCGACAGCAAAATGCGGCGTGAGACTGTCATGGCTGCGCTACCGTCAGAAGCGGCGGCTGGCAGTGATGCTAAACCGGTTTCCATCTTCCCCGAGGTCATCACGTTCCCCCCTCCCATATTCCACTCGTACTGACCCGGACCGATAGGTCGAGTCCTCAATCGTAAACACATCAAAGCCCAGACCGTAGGCATATGCCCGGGTTGTGCCTTGTTCCAGAACAGTGGGTTGTTCTAAACCTAACACGCCGTAAGCCCCAAAAACATAGGGTTTGAAAAGGATTGGAAAGCCGGCCACTTGCGTCTGTTGTGACCGGCCAAGCTCGGCCCGGGCGACCCAGCCGTCATCTCCGCGCAGGTCGCCCGCGTCGAAGGTCGATAACTCGCTGGAGCTGGCGATACTGAACTGTTCCGACGTGACCAGCGGATCGCCAAAGCTCGATTGAATCCGGCCATTCAAGTTCACGGACCAATTGGCGTTCAACGGGCGCTGATACTGCGCGGACAGTACAAGCTTGGTGAATTGCGCGCTGGCGCCTTGCCGTGACAAGGGCGTATCCCCCGCCCCGACCGCGGAGCTGGCTCCGAATGCGTCCAACCCGCGCGACAGAACGGCCCCCGCAGACAGAAACGCGCCGTTGTCATAGGTCCAGCTTGCGTCCAGCGTGGCCCTCAGCACACTCAGGTCATCGTCATAGATCGGCAGCGAGCCAGAGCTTGCAATCAGATCCTGCGAGTCGCTGATCCGGTCCAGGATCAGTTGCGACGACAGGTTGTAGCTTCGCGTGCGCACCCAAGGATAGTAAAGCCGCAGGGAAAAGCGTTCGAATTTGCTGGTATTTGGCACCAGCTCTGCGTCCGGCTGCGCTTCGCTCAGGGTGTATTCGGCGTTGAACGTCATCCCGTCATAGCCGATCGGAAAGACCGCCCCTGCCGCCGCAATCCTATATTGCGCATCGCTTGAGAAGAACCGTTTGGGCGCACCGCCGACGCGGAAGTAGAAGGTCTCTCCCATCTCCAGCGCGCCGTTGACCTCAAGCCCGAGGTTCAGGTTCCCCGGCCCAAGCTCATCCGACAGTGTATTGTCGAACCCGTAAGAGCCGGTGATCTCTTTGAACTCACCATCCAGCGTCAGAACGGTGCCGCCCCGCGCATCGCCCGCCGACAGGGTCGAGGCCAGCCGCACGCCAAACGTATCCCCGGCCAGCAAAAGCGCGCGTTCAATCTGTTGCAGCTTGACGCCCCGTTTGCCGATCAGAGGTTTGGTGATCATCACCACCCGCTCACGCGCTTGCTGAGGCACTTTTTCGGCGTCAATGCGTTCGATGAACCCGTCAATCACAACGATGCGTAGTGTGCCCCCATCGCGCAGGGTCTGCTGCGGCAGGACCACTCGGCTGAGAACAAAACCCTCATTGGTATAGGCGCTTTCCAATCGGTTTGTGGCGGCAAAAATCTCGGACACGGCCACGCGCTTGCCGGTCAGGCGCTCAATGAAGGCCGCATTTGCCGCCTCCATCTGGGGCAGACCATCTTCGATCCGCACCTGACCAACGGTCACAAACAGCCTGTCTGCGCCTTCGGGCACCGGCGCGCCCGGATCGCGCGCTACGGTCACAGGTCCGGTGCTGCGTTGGTTTTGAGGTTGAAAGGTGGACGGCGCAAGGTTCGACGCGCTTTGCGCCTGCGCCACCGTAGAAAACACAGTCGTCGCGATCACGACGCAGGAAGCCAAAACCAGAAAACGACAAATCCGCGTCATGTCAGAAAAACACCCTTCACCCGTACCGGCCCAAACCAATGAGCCAGAAACGTATCGAGGAAATCCCATCGAAGGGACCATGGCAAGGTCGTTCTCAACATTCCGCAGCCCCCTTTGGAATAGATAACGCTTTATTTACTTTGCACCCTATTGCGTCTGTGACGGACTTCACAAAGCGCAAGAAAGGCGCGGTCAGAGCATCCCGGCCTCGAGCCACTCTTCGATCTTATTGCGGCTGACCTCGAAATGCATGGAGTCCTCACGGCCCCAGGCGGCACCCCAGACCCAGCCTTCCTCGCGGAAGAAATCGGCCAGAATAGTCAGACCCAACTGTGTTTTTCCGTCGCCCAGCGTATCCAGAACACCATCGATATTCAGGTCGACCGCAAGACCGTAAGCATGGGCCGAAGCCGAAGACGTCGCCCCGCGAATACGGCGCACACACAACGACCCAGCCGTATTGATACGCGCATAAAGGTCGGGGTCGGTGCGTTGAATGTTCTCGAATACAGCCCGCAGTGAATCAACCGCAGGTTTCAACATCCGCACCCGAACCGGCCCGACCTCTTCCAGCACCAATAGTTCCTCAAGCCGTGGATTGGTCATCGACTGACATTCATCTGTCAGATCCTCGCGCGGCAGGCCGAATGTTTCGCGCAAGAAGGACGATCCGGCCAAGTCCAACTCCCGGTTCACCTTGTTGCGGTTGGCGATCAGGACGACCTGCGCATAAGCGTCAATGATCTCATTAGGCGACGAGCGGTCAAACCCATAGTCATCCGCCACCGAATTGTCTTGCGGCACGATCCCGGCACCATTTTGGGTGCGCGACACCTCAAGCGAAAGTCGTTCAACCTGTTCGCGCATATCATCCAGCTGTTGGCTGAGCATCTCGATCTCGATCCGGGCGCCTGAATCGATGGCGGGACCTTCGAAATTCTCGTCAAGTGGGACGACCAAAGGAAAGACGTACCAGATGATCGGAGCCAGTATGATGGCCACTCCCAGAATGATCGCTGGAACGATGCGCATTTGCCTGATGTTTCCTGTATTCTGCCACCTTATGAGATGAACTTAAAAGGCTGGGCGCATGATGTCACGCTATTGACCTAAAAATGTCCAGCGCTTGTGTGACATTCTTCATTGTCGGTCGTCGGGTGGGGGGCTAGTCTTCCCCTCAAACACGGAAAGGTTAGGGTTATGTCCGCATTTGCATCATGGAAGTTCATCGGGGCCTCGGCATTTGCCGTCCTGTGTACCGCTCAGTTCGCTTTGGCGCAGTCAGGCGAGTTGACGGCAGACGAAATCACCGACGCGTTCAACAAGCAAAAGACGCGCGGCCTTGTCATCGTGCCGTCGAATTCCGGCGAAACGGCTGAGGCCGAAGCTGAAACCACCGTCGCCGCTGCACCGACGGAATACCAGCCGGTCGCAAGCGAGGATCAGGTCAATATCCAGATCCGTTTCGATTTCGCCTCTGCCGCGCTGCGTGAGGATGAAAAGCCCAAGCTTTCGTCGCTTTGTCAGGCGATGAAGAACGTGGATGTGAACGTTTTCCAGATCATCGGCCATACCGACAGTGCAGGCTCGGCTGAATACAACCAGAACCTGTCGCTGCTGCGCGCCAAAGAGGTCAAGCGCTTCCTCGTCGGCGATTGCGGCATCTCGGAACAGCGGCTTGAGGTACTGGGCGTGGGCGAAGCCGAACCTCTGAACAAGGACAATCCGCGCGCCGACGAAAACCGTCGCGTTGAATTCCAGGCCCTCGGCTGATTACACCACCACTCTAACTAAACCGAGGACAGCATGACGGACTCCCGCGCAGGCGACCTGTTTCAGCCGGGCGATCTGGTGAACAATACCTATCGGATCGAAGCGATACTTGGGCGGGGCGGTACTTCTGACGTCTATCGAGCCCGCTCCGAGATTTCGGGGCGGCTTGCCGCTTTGAAGGTTCTGAAGGCCGAGTTTTCCAGCAATGATGACTATCTGGTCCTGCTGACCCGCGAGGAAGAAATCCGCGACATCCGCCACGACGCGGTTGTCCGCTATTCTGAAAACAACCGAACCGCCGACGGGCATGTCTATCTGGTGATGGACTATGTCGACGGGCCGGGTCTGGACCAGAAACTCAAGGCTGGCCCCATGTCGGCAAGCGATGTGCTGACTGTGTGTAAACGGGTCTGCGAGGGGCTTGAAGCCGCCCATGCCCGCAACATCGTTCACCGCGATCTGAGCCCCGACAATATCATCCTGCGCGATGGCGATCCGGCGCAGGCCGTGATTATTGATTTCGGCATCGCCAAGGATACAAACCCGGGTGCCGAAACCATTGTGGGCGGTGAGTTTGCCGGGAAATACGCCTATGCCGCGCCCGAGCAGCTTTCCGGCAAAACCGACCAGCGTACCGATATCTATTCTCTGGGCGCCTTGCTGCTGGCCAATTTCCGGGGGCAAAAAGCCGATGCCGGGCGCAACCTGCTGGAAGTGGTCGAAAACAAGAAAGAGCCGCTGAATACTCAGGACGTACCGGAACCGCTGAAGTCGATCCTCGACAAAATGACGGCTCCGAACCCGGATGATCGGTACCAGAGCGCCGGAGATGTCCTGCGCGCACTTGCGGCGGCCCGGAACGGATCGGCTGCGCCTCAAGACGATCTGGACGATGCGACCGTGATCGCCCCGCGCGCGGCCCCAGCTGCTGCGCCATCTTCCGCCCCGGTTACGAAACCCGACCCGAAACCCAAGGCCACCCCTGCTAAATCTGAGCCTGCCAAATCCTCGCGCGGAGGCGTAGTTGCCGCAGTTGGCGTGCTTGCGGTCGTTGGCATTGGCGCAGGTGGATATTTCGGCGGTCTGTTTGACAGCTTCCTTGCACCGCAATATCCGACCGTATCGCCTTATACTCTGGTGGCTGATAAACGCCCCGGTCAGGCCCCTCGTGCCGTAGGCTTTGTACCGTCCGAGACCGTGCGGGATGCCATGACGGGCGAGATCACATCCGAAGGGGGCGACGTTGATCTCACATTGGCCTCAGGCGACATTTCCGACACCTGGGGGACAGCCGTGACCGGCGTCATCGACGCCGCCATGGATCTGGATGAGTGGCGTTTCGTGGTCGAAGGCAATGAGGCCCGGCTGACCGGACAAACCACCGATCAGGCCCTGCATGCCGAGCTAGAGCAACTCTACTCCGCCGGTCTGCCCGCCGGGCTACAAGGCACCGCAGATATCGAGTTGGAGTCGCTGTTCCTGTCCGCAGATGAGGTCCGACCCATCTTGTCCGGTCTGGCCGATTGCGGCGCGTTGAAACTGATCGACGCACCCAGCACGGGCTACGGCCCCGAAACACCGATCAAGGTTGGCGGAACGCTGGCCTCAAGGGACAGTTTGGTCGGTTTGGACACCGCGCTGACGGCCCTCGCTGGTTCACGCCCTATCGATCTTGAACAGGTCACGCTGCTGAACCCTACCCTGTGCCTGATCGAGAACTTCCTGCCCTCGGCACCTACCAGCGATATCTCGATTGCGTTCTTCAACGGAGAGCAAGGCAACGCGCCCAATCCGACCGGAGACTTCATTGTCGGGCAAAACCCGGTCATCGATGTCGACCTGCCCGATGATGTTCAGGATGGGTATTTGTCCGTCTCGGTCCTGGATGTGTCAGGCAATGTGTTCCACTTGCTGCCCAATGTCACCCGCCAAGACAACGATATCGCCTCTATACGCGACGGAGAGTCCGGACCGATTTCCGTCCGCGTGGCCTATTCGATTGATGAAAGCCAAGACAATGGCGGCATCGCCTTTCAGGTCGATGACACCGCGCTTGGGAAAAGCAAGGTAATCGTTCTGCACACTGACAACCAGTTGTTTAGCACCATACGCCCAACGGCGGAATCCGCTGCAGGTTATGCCGAGGCTCTGCGCGAGCAGGACCGCAATGTTGAAACGCAAATTCTGTCTCTGGACAGCCGCATTCTGACCACGCTGGAGCAATAGGCTCCGGCGGCGTTCCTGCGTCCAAATGTGAATTTAAAGGATGTCGACAACAATCACGGTTATGTTGTCGGCCCCGCCTCCATCCAGCGCGACCTGTATCAACTGATCCGAGACGGTCTCGATCGGCATATCCGACAGCGCTTTCTCCAACATCGGGAACGTCGCGTATTTACTAAGGCCGTCTGAGCAGATCAGAAAACGATCGCCGGGCTGAACTTCGCCACGGACCTTGTCCAGTTCAAGAACATCCCCAACGCCCACGGCCCGTGTGATCGCATTGGATTGAGGGTGCTGCTCTGCCTCGTCCCAGCTCATCTGACCGGCCAGAACCAGATCCGCCACGACCGAGTGATCGGTGCTAAGCATCTGGATCTTGCCCTCACGCAGCAGATAAATACGGCTATCCCCAGCCCAAAGCCCGACAAAGTGCCCATTGGCCAGCATCATGCACGCAACCGTCGTACCAATCGTGCCGCCACCTCGGGCATCTGCCTCTTGTCGGATCACGGCATGGGCGCGCTGGATTGCGTCCCGCAATGCGGTCAACCTATCTGCTGGGGCCAAACCGGGCGGGATTGCGGCAACCATATCCGCGACCAATCGGCTGGCATAGTCTCCCGCGTCATGCCCGCCCATCCCATCAGCCACCAACCAGAGGCTTTCCTCGGGCAGCGCTAGCACCGCGTCTTCGTTGACCTTACGCCTTAGGCCCACATGGCTGCGTGCACTGTACCGAACGCGGTGACTTGAATTCATATTGGTCGTGCCTCGGTCCACAATGCGGCGTGTAAGTTGAACAAGCCTTGCATGTTTGCCCCATCCGGTAAACCTTCGCAGATCATCATTCGGGGGACGCCGCCGATTTCAGTGCTCCAAACGCTTGGGGTGCGATATCTTTGCGACATCAAGCCCGCCGCCAGATCAGGCAACAAGCTGTCGGAGACTTCCCCGCGGGTC
Source organism: Ruegeria sp. AI3 (assembly GCF_056541245.1). Taxonomy (NCBI): domain Bacteria; kingdom Pseudomonadati; phylum Pseudomonadota; class Alphaproteobacteria; order Rhodobacterales; family Roseobacteraceae; genus Ruegeria; species Ruegeria sp. AI3. The sequence goes on along the minus strand of NZ_JBQFYA010000006.1, from coordinate 178,110 downwards.
AGCACCATCGTGTTACCATGTGCGCGCACAGGCGCAGTCGGTTGCTGCGTTGGGGCTGGCAAAGCGGCCAAACCCTCGGCCAGTTTGTCGCGGGTCATGTCATCTTCGAGCGCGGCAAGCGCCAGATCTTCAAGTTGTCGGTAGACCTCAGCTGCCCGGAAATGCGCCAACGCAGCAGACCCTTCGTTCGAGACCCCGGCAACCAAGGTCAAAGGAAACCGACGTCCGACCCGATCCACCGAAGGCATCAGAACCCCCAGCATCTTTTGCGGGCCAGCCAGCCCCGGAGACAGGCAAAACCGCCAGATCGGAGCAGACATGTAGTGGGAATCCCATGCCTCACCCAAAGCTTCTGACGCAGCCAACATGCTGCGCTGTATCCACTCATCCCACGGCTGTACAAACGCGTGTGATACCCCGAGGCGGAAGAAATCTCCGACCGAGGGCATCTTGCCGAATGCACCAAACCCGCCTGTTTGCATCAGAACGACTTGGGACAGCTGAATTTCTGCAGCGCCGGCAAAGCGAACGGGTTGATGACCGAACCCGACTGCAACTGGAAGATTGCGATGCGACCACCGACATTGAAGATCACCTTCTTGCGGTCAGACACATTGGTGCGCCTTACCTCGGCCGCGTCCAGCAGGCGGAACCAGGCCCAGGGGCCGTCCTTGGACAGAACGCTTTCGATATTGCGCTTTTCCGGCTCAAAGCTGACGCGCGCCAGCCCAACCGAGCCCGGCCATGTCACGGCGAGGGGTGAGGGCAGCCCACCGCGATGTTTGAACTCCAGCACTTGGCCATCAATCTCAAGCTTGACGCCTTTGGCCTTTGGATCCAATGCCTCGGGCATAATTTGGAACTGGATTTGCGGCTGCGGGCCTGCCGCAAAGAATGCCTCCTTGATCTCGGCGGCATTTTGAAACTGGGTCAGAACCGCCTGACTGATGCCCAGATCGGTCGCATTGACCCCGGACTTCCACGACCATGGTCGCGTGCGCATATCCACATGTTTGGCGAGGTTTTCGTTGAAGAACGAGTCGATCAGACCTTGCGGACCGAACAACTTGCCAAAGTCACCCATCGCAACATCCGCACCCGAGCGGCGGTTGAACGGATAGCGATCCCCGACGACCTGCTCGCAGAACGGCAAAACCGTTGATTGCCACCGCGCGTTGATGGACGAGCGGGTGCTATCCGAGGTGATCCCGGACGAACCGTCGATGATCTGCAGGGCCCAGCGTTCCATCGGGCCGGGAATACGGGCGGCCTCTTGCTGGAACTGCTGCAGAGCCTGCCCGGTTTCACCACCAGAGACACCGCTGAACGACATTTTGTTCAGCTCCTGATATACGCTTGTCAGCGACCCCATCAGCATGTCCAGCTGCGAAGGCTGCCCCTCTTGCCGTTCAACCAGCTGATGCAACCAATCGAAGCGATCCTCGACATACTGCCCTGGCGCTTGCACGGGTTCGCCTGCATTGACACCACTGGTTTTGGCCAAGGCTTCCAACAGGATCTGCGTTTGGGCTGAGGTAGCCGACTGCAACTCAATCGCGGCGGCCCCGGAAACACCTTCGCTGATCGCATCATTGCCCGAGAGAATTGACCGGTTTTCGGTCAGTTTCGTCTCATCCGAGATCGAATTCAGGACATTCACGATAGGCGAGGTCGGGCCTGACAGCACATTAGTGACCTCAACTGCGTGGCTGAGGCTTTCCATCGGTACGATGTCGATATCGCCCAGCATGGCGTCATAGCGCGCGATGTAGTCGTTGTAATACAAGTCCAGAACATCGCGGCTGAGGGCGGCAAGAGCCTGCTCCGTCTGTTCAGCCTCACCTCGTGGGCCCAGAACCCAGCTTTCCTTTTGAACGCGTTTGGCGACACCGATCGCCTCTCCAAGGAAAACGTTATTGAAGCCATTGTAGGTAAAAATGCCCTCGATCCCGTCGTTCAAAGGTTTCCCGGAAGACCGCACTAGAACGCGCCCGACAGCGGGGCCACCTACTTCGGTGATCCGCCACTCCGGCAGCGCTGTGGCCGCGGGGCTGGAGACGATACCGTTATAGACACGCTGCGCCAGCGGGAGTTCCGACAGAATACCCTGAATCTGATCCACCATCGGCCCATTCAGCGCGATCTCTTGCATCGGTTGGCTCAGCATGGCGTCCAGGTGATCGTTCAGATCCGCGCGGAATTCCTCACGCGATGGACCGGGGAAGGACACGCTCCAATCAATGTTCATCCATTCCTTGACCAAATCCTGGTTCATCGGCCCTTGCAGACCCAGCATCAGATAAACCTTCAGCGCTTCATAGAGCACATCGGGGTTGTTGATGTTGGCGCTCATCTGCTCTTCCAGACGCAGAAGAAGACGCGGCAACAGACGTTGGTTCAACGCGGCGCGGTAGGTTTGTGCCGCCTGTGTGCCGATCACGTCGCCCTGATAGAGACCGTAAGTCAGACGTGTTTCAGGCTCAGGATCCGATAGCGTCGGATTGGCCGGCAGGTCGCGCAACGTGTTCAACGCTTGCACGACCGGAACCAGATCGGTGTCTCCCACGGGGCTGGGCGGCAAAGTCGCGGCGGCGGCCTGATAGGCGGATACACCCTCCTGCGCCTCGGCGATCAGATCAGTGTTGCCCATGTAGCTGCGCACCAGCAAGGCTCCGACTGTGACGGCTGCAATGACAGTCGCCGCAATCGAGGCCCATTTGGTGATCTTGTAGCGCTTTTCCACCTTGTCATCCGCGCTAACCAGACCAGCCTCGCGGAAGATCACCTGATCGAACAGGCGCGTCAGGAAATAGGAGCGACCCGACCCCTGCCCTGAGCCAATGGCCTGACGGCCAATCCCAAAGGTCCGCGCCATGCCCAGCATAAGGCGGTCAATTGGTGTGCCTTCTTGCGTACCCGACGTAAAATAAACCCCGCGCAGCATGTGGCGGTGCTGATAGCGGCTGTCCTGAAACACCTCGGTCAGGAACTCATGCGCCACCTTGCGCACCGAGGCGACCTGCATCGGGAACCCGGCAATCAGAGCCCGGCGCTGCGGGTCCGTCTCGGTCTGCATACGCTCCAAGGACTGAGAGTTCAGGCGACCCAGAAGCAGGGCGAATTCCTCATCAAAAGCCGCGACCGGAGATTGCTCGCTGCGCGACTTGTCTAATGGTAGAGTAAAGCCCCAAACCTGTTCGCGTTCTTCTTTGCCCAGATTGTCGTGGAATTCGGCAAAACCTGCGATCAGGTCGGCTTTGGTGAACAGGATATAAACTGGGAACCGCACGCCCAATTTTTCACGCAGCTCTTCCAGCCTGCGGCGGACGGCCTTTGCGTGTTCCTTCTGCGTGACCTCGTCCTGCAGAGACAGGTCAGACAGCGATATCGCAATCATCGCGCCATTGATCGGCTGCCTTTTGCGGTATTTCTTGAGCAGGTTTAGGAACCCGATCCAAGCCGCATTGTCGACCTCGGCATCGCTTTCCTGCGTCGTGTAACGCCCGGCCGTGTCGATCAGAACGGCATTCTCGGTGAACCACCAGTCACAGTTCCGCGTACCGCCGACACCGCCAATCGCGGTCTTGCCCAGCTCATCGGCCAAGGGGAAGTTCAGGCCCGAGTTCACAATCGCCGTCGTTTTGCCAGCCCCCGGAGGGCCGATCATGACGTACCAGGGCAGCTCATTCAGATGGCGCCGCCCGTTCTTTGACTTGCGCAAAGCCGCCATCGCGGTTTTCAGTTTGCCGCGAAGCTCGGAAATCTCGCTATCGATCATGTCGCCGCCATCGGCGACGGATTCAGTGATCTCCTCCGTCAGCTTCTTTTCGCGACGTCGGCGCAACAGAAAAATGGTCAGGCCGATCAGGAAGAAGACCAGATAGATCACCCCGCACCAGATCAGGCGCGTCCCGACCCCGTCCAGCGGACGCCACTCATCCGAGCCGATCCACGGGCCGAAATAGTACAGACACCCAGCCAGTACCGTCGCCGTGAAGAACAGCACGGTGTAGATCGACATGAAAACATATCTTAAAACGCGGCGGATCATCAGTTCTCCTCCTGAACCAGCAGGACTTCGATCCGGCGGTTCGTGGCCCGGCCTTCGCGGGTCGAGTTGTCGGCAATCGGTTCGCTATCGGCGCGGCCTTCGGCACTTAGGCGGTCGGGATCGGAAATCTCACCCGCCATCTGGTTCATCACCGATTTGGCCCGTGCCAGAGACAGAGCGAGGTTGGACGGAAAGCGCGATGAGCGGATCGGCACATTGTCTGAGTGCCCGGTCACGATGACCCCTCCGGGTTCGCCGTCCAACGCAACAGCCACACGGCGCACCGGCTCCTTGAATTTGTCCTGCAGATGATCCGAACCCGACCCGAACATGCCCGATCCCTTGATCCGGATAATCAGCGTGTTGCCCTTCTCAAAGACCTCAACCAACCCTTCGTCGATCTCGGGCTGCAGGAAAGCCACGACCTTTTCGACCTGCGGCTGGGCTTGCGGCGGTGGCGGAGGAGGCGGTGGCGCGCGGCGCTGCAACTCCGTCACACGGCCAGCATCAATCACCGACATCTGCCCCACAAGGTTTTCTGTCTTGTTGGACAGCAGGTAAGACAATCCGCCAAACTCGATCAGCAAAAGCAACGCGGTCACGCCAACAGCGATCCAGACTGGCTTCCAAAGGCTGAGGGCGCGGTAGGGTTTGTCGACCCCTTCCCAATGCGGGGCGAGGTCCCGTTCCACGTCACTACGCTGTGCGCGAATGATCCGCGCCAGACCCTGACGGATCTGCATATGCTTGTCCGCGCCGCCCTGTTCGACGCGCAAACGCCCCTCGAACCCAAGCGAAAGGCACATGTAGACGAATTCAAGCAGCTCAATATTGTTGGCCGGGTCCTGTTCAAGACGCGCCAGCAGGTCATAGAAGCGATCACCACCGACGGTCTCTCGGTGGAAGGTGCCCACCAGCGACTGGGTCGCCCAACTGGATTGGCCACCCCACGGTGTATTCAAAACAACGTCGTCCAAAGTCGCGCACAAAGCATAGCGTGCGATCTTGACGGTCTGCGCCGCAATGCCTGCTTGCAAAGCGGCATTTTCAAACGCGCGCACCTCGGCCACAACGCTTTGGCGCAGCTTGTCCGGATCCATATGCTGCGCGCGATTGCGAATGCGGCTGATCAACGAAAACAGCGATGCAGCGCAGGCGTTCAGCCGGTTCATACCGGTAGTCGCGACCTCTTCCCCACCGGACGCAGGCCGGGATTGGGGCGTCTGGGGTTGAGGCACCCCGTATCCTGCACCGCCCGGCGCCGGTTGTGCCATGGGCTCGGGCTGTGGCACCTGCATCGGATCGGGATATCCGGCCGGTTGCTGCGGAGCCGGCTGTTGCGGCATTCCACCCGCCTGTCGTCGCCCACCGGGATTGGGGCGAATGACCGTCTTATCGGTGTCGTCCGGTTCGGCAAATGGATCTTTGTCGGACATTCTTTGACCTGTTCCCCTAAGGCTTCCGCGTCACGAGTGTGACCCACATATCAAGCCCTATCAAATTGTTTTGGCGCCGCCAGTGATCACGTTCACTCTTATTGGTTGCGGATCGCCCACAGCTCCATCTCAAGTCCCGGATATTGCCCTGACACGTGAACCGCGATCCCACCCGAGGTGGTCATCTTGCCCCAGTATGGGCTGGCGGCATCCAGTTCGAAATAGACGACACCGGAGTGATATGGAATCTGCCGCGGGGCAACCGGCAACGGGCGCAAAGTGATACCGGGAAGCGCCGAGTTCACTAACTGACGGATTTCCTCAACCGGTCCGGTTTTGGCTTGCCCGGCAAAATGACGGCGTACGTCCTCAGCCGGGATATCCGCATTCACGGCCAGCACGAAACCGGCGTTGCCGATCAGCTTGCGATCAGCAATCACGCCCACGCTGATGCCATATTTCCGCGCCTCCAGCGGGATTGAGACCGCTGTCTGCTCCAACACGGAACTCAGATACTGTCGCAGGGTCCGAATGACTGGCGCAAACGAGGCGGTCAGGTCGTCATGCTGATAGGCCGGGAATTGCACGGCCTCTTTCTCAGTGCTCATGAAGGTCGCCAGCTCACCGGCGAGCGCAGCGCAGACACGGTAGACATGTTCGGGATGCACGTTCTCGATATTGGCGAAATGGCGCACCAAGGGCAGGTTTCGGTTGATCGTCATCAGCAGCAGGAAGTCCGAAATCTCGGCAGCCCCCTTTGCCGGTCCGCCATCCGAAAGACGCCCTGCCAAAGCCTGCATGCGGTGCGACAGCATCCCTTCAAGTTCATTCATGAACCCGGCCAGTGCAGCAGCGGCGCGTACGTCCAGCACCGATGGGATGAAGCCGCGATCCAGAATAATCTCTTTGTCCGGGCGCACTTCGATGATCTTGGCAATCGGGATCGCCAATTTATCCGCCAAATCATCCACTTCCAACGCGAACTGCAAGCGGAGTTTGCCGACGCCCAGAGTGACAGGCTTTTTCTGCTGGCTCATCACATCGGTGATTTCCTGCTCAGCCGGACGTAGACGGCTGACCGATTGTTCGGCCCCGCTCAGATCCACCTCTGAGGCACCCTGCCGCCGTTGGGGAACCGTCAGGTAAACAACGCAGTCCTTGATCGTCTCGGGCACTTCCAGAGCGGGCGGGTGATCTTCGGCCTGCGGCACGCGAAATACTTGCCCATCCGGCGTCAGGCCCGAGCAGGATTTCAAGGCAAACTGACCGACCTTAAGCACTTCATCATCGATCTCTAACGCACTGACACCCCAGGCATAAGGCGTGACCCGGCGTGCGAGACCGGCCACCAGCGCCTCGGTATACCGATCCGCTTGCTGAAAGTGATGGGGCTGCAGAAACAACCCTTCGGTCCAAAGCACCTTGCTGTCCCAGGACAATGGCTGCCCTCCCTTGTTCTTACCGCCCGCGAAGGGGCGTTACTTCAGCTTTTCCAGCTGTTCTTTATACGCGCGTGCGAATTCCCGGCTGAAGAGATCGTGAAAGTCATTCTCTGCCTGATCCGAGATATCGGCATACATCTTCTCGTACACTTCCCAGTATTGGGCCTTTTTACCTTTAAAAAGTGACCCAAGTTTGCCGGAACCTTCAATTTTTCCTGCCAGCACCTCGGGGTCAAGCCGAGCCAGAACGCCCTTGAGCGCGGCCTCCATGCCCGTGACCATCGCGACCTCATGCGCCTTGATATCGTTCAGCGCCTGTTCGGTCGCCTCTTCCGAGGCAAGGTAGCCTTTGACACGCGGTTTGACCAACGCCTCAATCGCCTGTTCGGGGCTGATCGAGAACTTCAACGGGTTGTTTCCACCCGCATTGATCATGGTCTGTTCGATGCGGAACTCGGACTTGATCGAGGTGCGGGTCATCAGGATTTCCCGCAAGCCGGTGATCATCACCCGCAACACACGGCCCATGCGGCCCATCGTGGCAGGCAGATCAGCGTCGTCGATGCGCAGATCGTCGACCTCCAACGCCTCGAGCAAGGCACGGGCAGCGGATTGATCGCCACCGCCGGTCGGAACGGTTTTCTCTGCCTCAACCGGTTCGGGGGGCGGAACTACATCGGCCTGGCCGCCCGGCTTTGGCTTGATCGGAGGCGGCGCGGTGGGTTCCGGACGCGCCGGTTCAGGCGCGGCAAACGGGTCCGAGTTCGAGCCGCCCGAGGGCGACAGCAGATCATCATCCCAGTCATCAGGGATCAGGTTCGAACCGCCTGCAGAGGGTGCGGTAAACGCGTCGCTGGCCGATGGGTTATGCATCGCATCGCTTGCGCCCATATCCGCATGCACATCCTTGGGCTTTGCAAAGAACGGATCGTCATCCTCCAAGGGCGGCAGCAGTTCATCCATCGGGTCGGGCGTGGAAATCTGCCCGGGCCCTTTGGCGTCACCGCCCAAAAGATCATCCAGAAAATCCCCGCCCGGAGCGGCATCGTCCAGCAACGCCATCGGATCTGGCGCGTTCTGGGACAGACCCGGAGACACCCCCGCCTGTTGCATAGGCTGCGGGATCGAGTCTTCGAAACTGGGCAGGTCCGCCCCAATTTCAACAACCATCTCATACCCACCCGCGACCAGCACATCGCCATTATTGAGCGGCGTCGGTGTCCGACCCAGAGGGATTTTTGAGTAGTTCAGAAAAGTTCCGTTCGTCGACAGATCAACAATCACCACGTTTCCATTGTGATCCTCAATCACGAAGTGGCTTTTGCTCAGCGTCTTTTCAGGGTCAGGCAGAACCAAGTCATTAGCTGGCCCACGCCCTACGGTCAAAGAGCCCCCCTGCATCGAGACCGGGCGCCCGTCGCCCGGCACCACGCCGGTGGATTGGAATTTCAAAGTGACCGTCATTCGTTTGTCTTCATCCTCCGACCAGTACGGTAAGCTCGCCCTTGATGATCGGGCCACCACAAGCGCAGGTATCCGTCACACGGGCGGCAGGTAGCTTGCCGATCAGAACGGTGGCCGAGCCCTTGATGATCGGGTGCGGAAACGCCGGCGTCGCCATATCTGACAGACGCGCTGCGGGCAGTTTTCCCACCAGAACCGTCGTACAGCAGGGCGGCATGATCGGCATCGGCACCGGAGCAGGCGGTGGCGGGGCTGGCGGAGGAGCAGGCAGCGTACACGCATGCAAGTCCAAGATTCGTGCTTGCGGGAATCCCATGCTTACTCCTCTTTCTCAGCGCTGGCGTTCTCGCGGTCCAGCTTACCATTTCCACCCCGAGCAATATCGACCCCACGGTCAATCAGCAACTGCACGTAGGCATCAAAATCCTCTTCATGTTTGTCCATTGCAACAACATTCATCGCAAAGGCCACAACTTCGGCCGCGCCGAGAGGGGCCGGGACATTGGCTAGTTCACCCGAACCCAAGGTTCCGTCCGAGTATAACACGCCCATGGCGCAATTTACCGTCTCATCATCTGGTTCGGCGAGATCAATCGTCGCGCCCGCCTTGTCGCGGTTTTCTGGCGTAGGGCGAAACACCCATTCCTCGGACGCCGCCAGTGCGGGTGTATTGTTGTCCGGGGCCTCACCGATATAGTCGCGCGCGGCCAGACAAGACCACCACACACGCTCTCGGGCAGGCAAGGCCACCCCCAGAAGGCGTAGGATATCGATCACTGCGCCTTTCTCTTCCAATTCAGTCAACACCACATCCAAGGGCGCACTGGCCGGGGCCTCAAGCTTGACGCTCAGACGGGCGTTGGCATCGGCCAACATGCGCGCAGCAGGCATCTGGGGCGTTTTGGTCATTCCGGAAAAACGGTCTGTCATCGCGTTGCCCCCTTAGTTGATCATTGTCAGGCCGCCCTTGAGGGTCAGCATGGCGTCACCGTTGACCGTCGTCATCGGGCTTTTTGCATCCAACTTGGCATTGGCCTGGACTTTGATCATCGTGCTCTTGATCGTAATGCTTGTCGGGTCCAGTTTGATCGAAGAGCCACCAACCTTCAATTCGATCGACTTCATTGCCGTCATTGTGATCTTACCCAATTTGGCATCGACCTGAATGTCACCCATCTTGACCGTCGTGGATTTGTCGCCTTCCTTGATCGTTTCGGCATGATTACCCGTCACTGTGCGGGTGGACTTGCCCTCGATGGTCTCGGTCTGGTCAGTCTTGATGCTGACCGTCTGGTTACCCTTCTCGATGGTGAAGGTATGGTCACCTTCCTTGATCGTCTCATCCACGTTCTTCTTGACCACCTGGCTGAGGCAGCCGTCACCGCCATTGCCACCCTTGTCCAGCTTGTCGTAGCCAATGGTAATCGTGGACATATTCTTGACCAGCTTCTCGTGATCCTTCTGCGCCTGAAAGCGCACGAGTTCAGCGTCTTTCTTGTCCTCGAACATCAGTTCGTTGAACGTCTCGGCACTGCCCTGTTTCGAGGACCGCGTCTTGATCCCGGTTTGCGTCTGGTTTGCAGGCAAGGCATAGGGTGGCATGGTGTCGGCATTATAGAGCATACCCGTGCAGATCGGCCGATCCGGGTCACCCTCTTCGAACTGGATGACAACCTCCTGCCCGATCCGGGGGATGCTGACCATACCCCAGTTCTTACCCGACCAAGGGGTGACAACCCGCACCCAGCAGGTGGTCTTTTCGTCCTTCTTGCCTTCGCGGTCCCAATGGAACTGCACCTTGATGCGACCGTATTTGTCAGTCCAGATTTCCTCACCAGCCTTGCCGGTTACGATGGCCGTATGCAGGCCCGAAATCTCGGGCCACGGGATCGTGCGCAGCGACTTGAATTCGGTTTTGCCGGGCTGGGCTTCAAACTCAACCATGAACATCTCATTGCTGTCCTCCGGAAACTCCAGCGCACCGGTGTCCAGATCTTTATCGTTCTTGGCAAATCCATAACCTTCGGTGGTCTGAAGAAAATACCGCGCCTTGGTTATCAGGTATTCCGTGTTCTCCGCCTTGTCGGGATGATCCTGCAGCGTGAACTTGCGCCCGGTTTCCAGCGCCCGGACCGAAGCCCGCCCACGCCGCCGGTCGAACAGAGCATCCTCGGCCGTCATCCGCACCTTGGCCAGCGTATTGCCCGGCCCGGTTTCCTTGTAGTGACCGGGGATATCGTAAAGCTCCAGCTTGTCCTTGAACCCGTGCTTTGCGCCGGTCGGCGTTTTGGCCCGCGCATCCAGCGATGCTTTGGGCTTTTCGAAATCAAAATCGCCTAGCGAGACAACTCCGGGCCGGATCGTCTCGGACGCGGCCCATTCGGTGACCGAGTCACCAAGACGTTGGCTGTAGTCATCCCCGCCTCGGAATTCGACCTTTGCGTCACCGGCAATCGGCGTATGCGCGTTTGGTCCGTCGCACATGACCAGCGTCTCATTCTTGTCTTTGGCATTTGTGTAGTCGAAATAGTAGTAGATGCCCTCTTCCTGCATCAGGCGCGAGATAAAGTCGAAATCCGTTTCGCGATATTGCACGCAATATTCGCGCTGCTGGTAAGTGGCGCGCAGGCTTTTTCTGAAATCCGTAAGCCCGTATTCACCGAAAATCTTTTCGATGATCTGCACGGCGGTCATTTCCTGAAAGATGCGACTGTCGGTGGTCTGCGTCAGCAGCCAGAACCAAGGGCGCAATTCGGCCAGAAACTGTACATAGCCATCGCGCAGCGCCAGCCGCTCCACCCTCACGATCGTGCCAGTGAATTTACGCTCGGCCCCGTCAGCAGCCAGATGGATGGTCATCACCTTGCCCAGTAGCTTGTCCAACGCAATCGTCGTCTTTTCCGACAGGAATTCGACCTGAATTTCGGTCAGTTTTCCCAGTTCTTCCGAGACGACGGCCCGCCTGATGACAAGATCATCCTCACCATAGCTATACGACCCCGTTATCCGAAGCGGCCACTCTTTACTCTGCAGACTCTCAGCCATTTACCGTTCCTTCCAATTCTCGTTCACCGCGCCGTCACAAATCGTTCAGCAGTGCAGCAAGTTCGGGGTCCATATCTTCATCATCACTATCGTCACCGTCATCATCGTCGCCAAATGACGCAAGCAGATCGTCAAGATCGCCGCTGTCGTCATCTCCAAGGTCCAGATCGAGGTCGAAATCATCGTCGTCGCCCGTGTCGAGGTCCAGATCCAAATCCCGATCGTCATCCTCATCAGCCTCTGGCGCAGCAGGCACATCTGGCGACGGAGCAGGCGCGGGCATACCGGACCACGGGCCCAGAATCTCCTGCCCGGCAACCGAGTTGAACGAGCCAAGCCGGATTTCATCGCGGCCTTTGACAGACAGAACAGGCATATAGCCGCGCTGGACCGAGTGTTCGTGCTTTGCCAGCGTGATATTGCGTTCCGTACACGGCAGCGCCACCTGATCGCCGTAGCGGTCATTGACGAAATGGTACGGTATACCACCCAGGCTCATGACCGAGCCCAAATTCATCGCTTTGCCATTTTGCTTGAAGGACCGCGCCAACAAGATCGTCACCAGAACCGCCGGATTGGCCCAAAGCATACCACGCAGGCCTTCAGACTCGGTGAATTCCTCAAAATCGAACTCATAGATCGGCTCGGACTTCGCTCCGTAAGGCCGCCGCAGCAAGAACCTGGGCGACGCCAAACCAACATGCCCGGCTTCGGGCATCGCGCGCAGAGTATCCCAGGCTTCGACTACTAGCGGGTGGCGATCCTCGAGCTTAACATCCAGATAGGCCGGGGTGATTGCACTGACGAACGGCGCATCCACATGGGCTGCGACGCGGCCAATACGGCCCAGCAGTTCCGCATGTGGTGGTGTTTCCTCAAAGGTATAGAGCCCGATCAGCGCCGAATATCCGCCACGCCCGTTTTCTTCGTCCAGCGGCTCTTCGGTCAGCAACCGAACCAGACCGGTTTTCGCCAGATCTTCCTCGGCGGCCAAATCTGCCGCGATCTCTTCAGCCGAGACGTCATACAAAACCACGTCTAGCGTATCATCATCCTCGACGCTGCGCGCAATCAGATCGAGACTGCGCCACTGTGCTTCGACGGATTGGAACTCTGGGTGATGCAGAACCATGCGCATGGCTGCGCTCAGCGCCTCATCCACGGCCTTTTGCATCGCCTGCACATCGGGGCTGGGCAGTTTGCGAATATGCGGGCCGACCACGCGTTTCAGCAAGTCATCAACGGGTGAGGCCTGCGCCAGCTCTCCCGACGTATCACCAATCAGCTTCTGAAAATCGCTGAGCTTCAGGTCAGCACGAACTGTGTTACCGCCCGAGGATTTGCGTGGCGGCACAACCGCCTGCCCGAACTCTTCCCCCCAACCGATCAGCTGTTTGGCGGCGTGATCTGCAGTCCCACCCGCGCTCAGCTGGCTTTTCAGACCCGAGAGGCCATCGAACAGCTCGACCTTTTCATAGAGTTCGTCGGGATGCAGATCGTCCAGCTCTTTCAGTTTCACTTCGATCCCGGCCCCGTCCTTGCCGATCGGCAGCACGAGATCAGTTGCGAACCCCTCGATCACCTCTTCGACCGTATCGGGATCCAGAATGATCGGCTTACGTGCCGCTAGGGCGTCGCCGGTCTCGATTTGCCCCCGCGCCGCGCGGCCCGAGAAATCGCCGAAGATCGCGATCCGGAATCGGGTGCGTTTCAGCCGTTCCGGGTCAGGTCGATCCGCGCTCATGCGGCCAAAGGCCAATTGCGGCTCGTCGTCCAATTCCGCTGTTTCATCTGACGCGTCATCGGCATCGAGGTCACCCAGCAGAGCGTCCAGATCATCAGATCCGCCCTCGTCGTCTAGGTCTAGATCGCCCAGCAAGGCATCCAAGTCATTTGTCGTTTCGTCAGAGGATGCCTCATTATCCTCATCTGCGCCCAAATCATTCAACAGATCACCAAGGTCGTCTGAACCGCCCTCATCATCGCCGAGATCCGCCAGCAGAGCGTCCAGATCATCAGCTGACCCCTCCTCAGACGCACTCTCCTCGTCCGACCCTAGGTCGTTCAGCAAGGCGTCCAGATCATCTCCGCCAGCATCCTTATCCTCAACATCGTCGCCAAGGTCTGCCAGCAGCGAATCCAGATCATCTGTATCCACATCTTCGGTCTCATCACCGCCTTCAAGATCACCCAGCAAGGTGTCCAAATCGTCTGCAGCGGCATCGCTGTCCGGCTCGGATTCCAAATCACTCAGAAGCTCATCCAGATCGTCAGACGCATCATCTGACGTCTCTTCGAGATCACCCAGCAGATCTTCCAGGTCATCGGCCGCTTCATCCGTCGGTGCAGATGTATCCTCATCCGACCCAAGGTCATTCAAAAGATCATCCAGATCGCCGTTAGGCTCTTCGGCTAAATCTGCAAGAACGTTTTCTACGTCAGCTTCGTCGACCTCATCAGCTTCGGGTTCCACCAAATCCCCGAGGATGTCGTCCAGAACATCCTCCTCCGGCTGTGCTTCGTCAGCAGAATCCGCCAGATCGGCAAGCAAATCATCCAGGTCGGACGCTTCTGCCTCTGGATCAGGTTGATCGTCGCTGGCCAGATCACCGAGGATGTCCTCTAGCGGATCGGCCTCATCCTTGCTGTCCAGTTCGGGTACCGAGGCGAGTATGTCGTCTGCCGCAGGCTCATCCGCTTCATCGGGAGCCTTCTCCGCCAGATCATCCAGCAGACCGTCCAGATCAACGTCGTCCGCCGCTTCATCAGGAGCAGCGTCGGCGAGGTCGGACAAAATGTCCGAATGATCTTCTTCGGCCTCTTCAGCGGCATCCGGAAGCGATGAAAGTGCCGCGTCCAGTGCGCCGTCCTCTTCCGTCTCCTCCAGCTCCAGATCGGCAAGTTCAGAGAGGATATCATCGCTCTGATCCGTCTCAGATGCGGCTTCAACCTCGGGCACTGAGGCGAGCACATCGCCGAGCGTGTCCTCTTCGACCTCAATGTCCAGCGCGGCATTTGCAAGGTCTGCAAGGATGTCATCGGACCCATCAACCTCATCCGCGACATCACTTTCCGGCAGAGACGCGAGGGCATCGGACACAGAGCTGTCTTCGACCTCTTCCGTGTCCAGATCGCTGAGGTCAGCCAAAATATCAGAAGTCACATCCTCAACCTCGGTCGTCTCGGGCACAGCATCGGCCAGATCGGCAAGAACCTCCGCCGAGTCTTCCGACACGTCGGGCAGCTCAACCTCTGGAACAGAAGACAGAGCATCCGCGACCGACGTATCCTCGGGCTCATCATCAGGCTCAGAACTGGCCAGATCGGACAAGATATCATCCGACGCGTCCTCTTCCGCCGTAAGCTCGATATCTGGCAGGCTGGACAGGATGTCATCTGCGGCGGTGTCTTCAACCTCATCAGCCGGTGCAGCGTCGGCCAATTCCGCCAGGATATCGCCTGATGTGTCGGCTACCTCAGTAACCTCGGTTTCCGGCAGCGAAGACAAAGCGTCCGAGAGAGAGGTATCCTGAGCCGTTTCCTCGGGTGCGGAAGCTGCCAGATTGGACAGGACATCCGCGCTGTCATCCACAGGCGCTTCGGGTTCAACCGAGTCGGGCAGTGAGGACAAAGCATCTGCGACAGTTGTATCTTCAGGTGCGTCTTCGGGAGCTTCAGCCGCCAGATCGGACAAGATGTCAGCCGATTGATCCTGTTCCTCGGCGGTCTCAACCTCGGGCAAAGACGCAAGCGCATCCTCCATCGAATTGTCGGCAGGGGAATCCTCGGGCATCATATCCCGCAAGGCGTCCAACGTGGCCTCATTGTCCTGCTCTGGGAGCGAACTGCCCGCAAGCGCGCCCAGAAGGGCCGGGTCGGCCAGCACTTTTTCGATCAGTGTCTCGGCCCCGGTCTTCCCATCCATATAGGCCATCAAGGTCGACAATTGCGTGCGGGCCTCAAGCAATTTACGCAGAGGCTCGATTTTTGACGCGATCTGGGCCGGGGTGAAATCGGCCATTTTCTCGAAAGTCAGATCGACGGCCAGATTGCCCTCACCTGTCAGTGTATTGGGCACGGCAAATTCGACACGCGGGGCCATGGCCTTCATGCGGTCGTCGAAATTGTCGACATCAATCTCAAGGAATTTACGATCCGAGACTGCGGGCGTTTCGACCGTTGACTTGCCGGAGAGATCGCTCATCACGCCCATGACGAAGGGCAGTTGAACCTTTTTCTCGGCCCCGTAAAGCTCCACATCATATTCAATCTGAACGCGCGGCGCCCGATTGCGGGCGATGAATTTCTGAGAGCTGTCAGCCATCGGCCTGACCTTTCAACTCGGACACTTCACGCCGCAGGGCGCGAACTTCGACCAGCAGTTCCTTGACGCGATCGTCTACGATATCGGTCTCGCTGCGCACCAGTTCTCGCAGATGCGAGAACTCCTCAACCGACTCGTCCTCCACAGCGGATTGCATAGTGTTGACCAGCAGACCGATGAACAGGTTCAGAACCGAGAAGGCAGTGATAACGATGAAGGGTACGAAGAAGATCCAGGCGGTGGGATGAACCTCCATCACTGGGCGGACGATGCCCATCGACCAGCTTTCCAGCGTCATGATCTGGAACAGGGAATAGAGCGATTTGCCCAAGGATCCGAACCATTCCGGGAAATCCGGGCCGTACATCAGAGTCGCCATGACGGCAAAAACGTAGAACACGATTGAGATCATGATGATTACCGCGCCCATACCTGGTAGCGCGTCCAGCAAGGCCTGGACCACCGCCCGCATCTGCGGGATGACCGATAGCAAACGCATCGCCCGGATGACCCGCAACCCACGCAGCGCGGACAGCCCGTCGCGGTTGGGCAGCAATCCCAGCGTAACAACAACAAGGTCAAAGATGTTCCAGGCGTTGTTGAAGAAGCTGAACCGGTAAGCATAGAATTTCATCAACAGCTCGGCCACGAAAATGCCCAGCACGATCTTGTCGATCACAACCAGGGTCGGGCCAATACTCGATTGAACCGAAGGAGAGGTTGATAGCCCCAGCGTGATCGCGTTGAAAATGATCACACCAAGAATGGTGTTGGTTACAGCCTTACGCTCGACAAACTCGCGCACGGTGTCGCGGAGCGTTTCGCTCTTCTCGATACCGGGTTCCACCAACACCTCCTGTTGCTTTGGGTGTCGGGCACGGCGATCCGCACCCGAAGATTTACGTGTTTAACCAACGACGTCGCTGATTCCGTCCACTAGTTTGTAGACCCCTTTGACCGAGGTAAACATTGTCTTGGTCTCTTTCAGAACCGTCATCTTGTCCAGCTTCTTCAGCTTGTCCATGATCGTGGTGTCATCCACTTTCAGACCGTTGCCTTCCATCAGAGCCTCCATCTCGGCCAGGAACTTCTGACGTTCCTCGAGCTTGGCGGCCATGGCGCTGGCCTCGCGCTTGACGGCCATACATTCGGCCCCGAGCTTGACGCCCTCTTTCAAGGTTTTCTGCGACTTCGCAGCCTTCATTAGCTTGTCAGCGGCCTTGCCCAGATCATCGACCTTGTGGCGCGTTTTGGTCGTATGCTCACGATAGAGCGCGCGTTTCTTGTTCGAGTCCTTTTGATAGACCTGATAGCCCTTGATCGCGAAATCCGCGATTTCCTTGGCGATCTTCTTGGCGTCCCGGCCCTTGGTGACCTCATCCCCCATGGCGAGCGCCTTGGCGGTCAGTTTCTTGATCGCCTCCATCGGTTTCTTGACCGAGATACCGGACGTATCGGTAATCCCCTGCCTCTCCGCCGCTTGCATGATCGAGGTGCCGCGCAGCTTGATGTATTTCTGGATGGCGCCTTCTAGGTCCTTGCGCAGTTTTTCTTCACCCTTCAACTGCTGCTGAACCTCTTTGCCCAGATCGTAGACCTGTTTGACAATGGTCTTGTAGGCCATGACGTCCGCGCCCGAGGTCGCCACAAGCCGCGTGACAGCCGTGCCGATCTTGATCACACCAGCTGTCACCTTCAGCGTGGTCTTGACCCGCGCTTCTTTCAGCAACTTGTCCTTGTTCGCCTCAACCTTGATCTGCTTTTCGATCGCCACCTGAGCGGCCCCTTCGGCCGACCGCAGGGCGTTCTTGATCATCTGGTTGGTGGCCTGGATCATCTTCTCGGCTTCGGCCTGAGATTTCTGACCCGGCGTCTTCATCAGCTCGGCGACTTTCTTGTCGAGCTTGACGGCCTCTTGGCTGATCACCGTCTCATAGCGTTCCAGCTCTTTCATGCCGGCCGCTTCAAGACGTTTTAGCGTGGTCGACGGCACCGGACCTTTGGCCGTGACTTCGAATTTGACGTCAACGCGGTAGCTGGGGATCTCGATATACTGAAGCTTGGGCTTCGACCGGATGAGATCGACCACGTAAAACTTGTGAGGTGTAACTGTCTGCTTTGCCATTTTTTCGCGCCTATATTCCGTTTCGTTCCTGCCGGATGAGGTCGGCGCCACGTGGCTTTGGGCCACGGGCGCCGCCCCGTCGCTTAGCCGATCGCTTCTTCCAGCTGATCCTTGCCTTCCGAGGCAATGTCGTTGAACAGCCCAAGCGCCGTGTTGACCGTGTCGAGCGTGCTGGACGCTTCTTTGAAGCCAACCCCGGCATTTGCACCCGCCAGCGTCAGGTTGACGACAACCGGGAATACCTTGTCGAAGATCTGCGCGTATTTCGGATTGCTCGAATTCAGCGCATCCAGCATCTTCTTGAGGTTCGGCGCGTTCTTGTCCGCGTCCGAGACCCGCTTCATCATATCCGAACACCCGTCCAGACCCTTCTGCAACGAGGCACGGGCTTTTTTGAGCTTGTCCAGATACTTACCAGCCTTCTTCGCGTCCGCCTGTTTCATGGCTTTCTCAAGCTTGTCGCATTCCTGCAGGCCCTTCATGATCGCCTGAGACAGTTTGCGCCCGCCAACTTCAAGTCCGGCAACCTTGTTCTGCCACAGGCCATAGTTCTTGTCGCATTTTGGCAGAGTGGCCAGGAACGGCGTATCGGTACCCAAAATACCCTTGAGGACTGAGGCACCAACCTCGGCACCGCCTTGAACCTGCTTTTTGGCCTCGCCTTCCGCGGTGCGATACCGCTTGAGCAGCGTGTCCAGATCGCTTTTGAGGTTCTTCTCGACCTTCTCGGCCTCTTGCGCGGCGTCCTTGATCTTGTCGGCCAGTTGCGCAACACCCCGCACCAGCGAGACAATCCCCAAGGCCAGCGATGCGCCACCTGTTGCGGCCGCACCGGCCACACCTGCGGCACCGCCGACGACACCCAACACGCCAAGCGTGATGTCAAAGCCAGTTTTGACCTTATAGTCCTTGTACTGCTGCTTGCGCTTCACAAAGGCCTGCCAGCGCTTGGCAGGGATCGACTCATAGTGCTTTTTGGCACCGTTCATGATGGTCGCGAGCTTGTCGTCGAACCCTTTAATCAACGCCGCGCGTTTCTTTGCGTCGCTGGCCTTCTTGATCGCCGCATCCGTCGCCATCAGCTCTTTGGCGATCAAGGCAACCAGCTTGTCGGTCACAGCATTGGCGTCATCCACCATCTGCTGCGGCGTGACATAGTCGCCTTCATCTTCCAGAACATCCAGAAGATCATCGTTCAGCTTCAACTGGAACGCATAACCCTTTAGCTCTTTCAGCCAGTCGGGCTTGTATTTCTTGGTAATCTCGGTGCCCAGATCCTTTTTCCAGATGACAACCGACTTACCCAGTTTCTGCTTGGGCGCATCACTCGAGGCCGACTTAGCCCGAGCCGCTGCGTCCTTTTTCTTTTCCTCGAGTTCCTTTTCTTTCTTGTCGATGATCTTGGGGTACTTTTTCAGGACCGTCACTGTATCCGAGTGCTTGCTGCCCGCGAGCTTCACAGCCTCGGCAACCTTGCGCTTGACGTTGGACAAGGCTTTCAAAGTCTTGTCCCAATCCATCTGATCTTCGGCGACCTGGTATGCTTTCAAAGCATCGCCCAGGCCGGTTTTCTTCATCAGCTTCGGTTTGTTCTTGGACCACCATTTCTGATCCAGTTCCGGTGTCATAGTCGCCTTCATAAAGTGTCCCCTTTCTCGGTCAGACGCATCATGCGTTGCGCTCAATCAAACCCGTAAGTGAAGTCCCCGTCTGTGACGTCGATCACGACTTTGGAAACTTCTTCGCCCTCCATCATTCTTTTCAGGAATTCTGCCGATATATCCGGCAGCATTGTATTGGTCACGATCGCGTCGATCATACGACCACCGCTGTCCAGCTCCTGACAACGGTTGACGATCTCGTCCACCACGGCGTCGGTGTATTCGAATGGTACACCATGAGCAGATTCGACGCGCTTTTTGATTCGCCGTAGTTGTAGCTTTGTAATCTCGCCCAGCATCTCGGGGCTGAGCGGATAATAGGGAATCGTCACCAAACGACCCAACAGCGCTGGTGGGAACACCTTCAGCAGCGGATCGCGCAGCGCCTTGGCCATGCCTTCGGGATCGGGCATCAGATCCGGGTCCGCGCACATATCCATGATCATCTCAGTGCCGACATTCGAGGTCAGCAAGATCAGCGTGTTCTTAAAGTCGATCACGCGGCCCTCGCCATCCTCCATGACGCCCTTGTCAAAGACCTGAAAGAATATCTCGTGCACGTCCGGATGGGCTTTTTCGACCTCATCCAGCAGCACGACGGAGTATGGCTTGCGCCGCACCGCTTCGGTCAGCACACCACCTTCGCCGTAGCCGACATAGCCCGGAGGGGCGCCTTTCAGGCTGCTGACGGTGTGGGCCTCTTGGTATTCCGACATGTTGATGGTGATGACGTTCTGTTCGCCGCCATACAGCACCTCGGCCAAGGCCAGAGCGGTTTCGGTTTTACCAACGCCGCTGGTACCCGCCAGCATGAAGACACCGATGGGCTTGTTCGGGTTGTCCAGCCCCGCGCGGCTGGTCTGAACGCGCTTGGCGATCATCTTCATCGCGTGGTCCTGACCGATTACACGCTGGGCCAGACGGTTTTCCAGATTTAGGATCGTATCGATCTCATCCTTGACCATGCGGCCCACGGGGATACCGGTCCAGTCACCAACCACGCTGGCCACCGCCTGATGATCCACGATGGGCAAGATCAGCGGGCTGTCGCCCTGCACTTCTTCCAACTCAGCGTTCTTGGCTTTTAGTTCGGCCAATAGTGCCTCACGGTCGATGGGCTGTGCGTCTGGAGCCTCTTCGGTCGCGGCTTCGCCTTCGGCGGTACCCGTTCCTTCGATCTCCTGCCCGCCAGCGCGGAGCTTGGCGCGTAGGTCGAGGATTTCTTCGACCACTTTCTTCTCGGCCTCCCAACGCCCGTTTAGTTCGGCCAACCGCGCCTCTTCCGCCTCTTTCGCGGCATTCACCGCCTCGCGCCGGTCGGCGATGTCATAGCCTGCGGTCTCGTCCCGTTCGATGATTTCCAGTTCGGTGGTCAGAGCCTCAATCCGGCGCTGGCTGTCGTCCACCTCAGCCGGAACCGCGTGCTGAGACACCGCGACCCGCGCGCAGGCCGTATCCAGCAGGCTGACCGATTTGTCCGGCAACTGCCGCGCTGGGATATAGCGGGCGGACAGCGTCACTGCGGCTTCGATCCCCTCGTCCAGCACCTGCACGCGGTGGTGTTTTTCCAGCATCGAGGCGATGCCGCGCATCATCAGAACCGCTTTTGGGATATCGGGCTCTTCCACATGCACCACTTGGAAACGGCGGGTCAGAGCCGGGTCTTTCTCGATGTATTTCTTGTACTCAGCCCAAGTGGTCGCGCCGATGGTGCGCAGAGTGCCACGCGCCAGCGCCGGTTTCAGAAGGTTGGCCGCGTCGCCGGTTCCGGCAGCGCCACCTGCCCCGACCAAAGTATGCGTCTCATCGACAAACATCACAATCGGAGTGGGACTGGCCTGAACCTCATCAATCACCTGACGCAGGCGGTTTTCAAACTCGCCCTTCATCGATGCGCCCGCTTGCAACAGGCCCACATCCAGAACCAGCAAACGCACATCTTTCAGCGCCGGAGGCACGTCGCCCCTAGCAATCCGGAGGGCAAACCCTTCGACCACGGCAGTTTTACCAACGCCCGCCTCACCGGTCAGGATCGGGTTGTTCTGACGGCGGCGCATCAGCACGTCGACGATTTGGCGGATTTCTTCATCACGGCCCACGATGGGATCAATCTCACCATTGCGCGCCTGTTCTGTCAGGTCGGTGCAGAACTGCTCCAGCGCTTCGCCCTTGCCCATCGCTCCGGGGGCCATTGCGCCGCTAGCCTCCCCCGGCTCGGCGCCGCCGCCCACGTTCGAGCCATCCTGCGCGCCGAGCGTATCCTCGGGTGAACCATCGGTAGCCTGAGCAAAGCTGTCAGCCAGATCATCCGCTCCGATCTTAGCCAGTTCCGGCGACATGCTGGCCAAGATGTTGCGCAAAGCAGGCGTCTTGAGCATGCCCAGGATCAGATACCCCGTCCGCACCTTGCTGTCGGAATACAGCAACGAGCCCCAAACCCAACCGCGTTCCATCGCGTCCATTAGGTGATCCGAAAGGTCCGAGATCGAGGACGCTCCGCGCGGCAGCATATCCAGGCTGCGCGTCAACTCCGACGCAATCTTGCCCGGATCCAGGTCGTAGTGCTGAATGATGCGGTGAATGTCACTGTCCTGGCCGTTCAGGATCTGATGCAGCCAGTGTTGGATTTCGACATACGGATTGCCCCGCATCTTGCAGAACACGGTGGCCCCTTCGATGGCCTGATAGCCCAGCTTGTTCAGCTTGCCGAACAGCGATACGCGGCTGATTTCCGTCATCTTCAATACCTCTCGTTATGGGCCAGTTCTTCGGCCTCGAATTCTTGTGATACGTATCCCGGATACAGGATCAGATCATCCGCATCCGGGCGGTTCTGTTCAGGATCATCGCGGGTTCGAATCCAGCTGGTATGACCCAGCTGCGTCGTTCCACCCAGCGAGGCGCGCGGCACCTCATCACCGGCCAGCACCAGATTGACCTCCCAATCTAAGGTGTCACCGGCATAGGTGCGGATAATTGCCTCCATCCGTTCCTGAGAAACGCCGCCGGGGAGCAGGCGTTTGTAATCTTCCAGCGACAGTGGCCCGATGCGAATACGGAACTTGGCCGCGCGTGACCAGACGCGGTTGCCGATGCTGGTCGATTGCCCCAATCGCGCGGGCGAGCCGAGCTGCCAAGTGTCGTCCGGCTCCAACTCCAACCACGAGCCGACGAATTGCTGCACATGCGATTCGACCCCGAAATAGTCCGACAGGATCGCGATCATGCCTTCGACCGTTTTCGTCCCTGACCCGAGATGCCCCGCAAAGAAACGGCGCAGCATGTCTGGCATCGCATCGCGGTCGCTATAATCCGCACCCTTGAACCCGGCCAAAGCCGCCACGCGCTGTTCAAACGGATCATCGCCCCGGTCAAAGCTGGGGGCAGGCTCTGCAGCGGCCCAGGCACGATAGAGCAGACTCATCATCCGGTGGGTCAGCATATCGGCAAAGGCCACGAAAGTCGGGTCGCGGTGGTTGCGCTGCCGGTCGCGGGCGAACTCAGTCAGGTGAAGGGGCAGAGGGCCTTGCGGACCGAAAAACCCAAAGAACAGGTTGTTGAGTTTGCCCGGTGCGCCGTCGGTCGCCGGTTCAAACCGCGTCAGCGTGTTGGGCGGAAAGGCCAGTGAGACATCCTGCCCCAAACGCACGCGATCCTCGCGCGGGCGGCGCGATTCACCCAGGCGCGGCGCATCTGCATAATGCGCTTCGATCACCCTTAACGCCTGAAAGACATGATGCCTTTCAGGATCAGCCGCCAGCGCGGCCAGCAGGCTCAGATGATCCTGCCCAGTCCGGCCGCTGGTCGCCATCTGGCAATCTCTCCTCGTCGTTCGGTTTTCAGCACGGTTTCCGTGAAGCTGTTGATCGTGGTGTATTTGCGGAAGAACCGCTCGAGCACCGCGCCCAGCACATAGACGCTGGTGCCTTCGTAGAAACTTTCGTCGAATCCCAGCGTGATCTCTAACCCGCGCACTGCCGTGCTTAGGACCTCGTCGCTCATCCGGCGGACGATGGGGCGACTAGAGACTGAGACCACACCTTCAAGCTGTTTCTCGGTCACGCGGTTGCCGAGCGGTGCATAGATGCCGAGCAACTCGCGCAAAGCGCCCGCCCCGCCTTCTTTCCCGTCGCCTGCAATGGACAGGTAGTTGAGGCTGAGGTGGCTGATCAGCTTCCACGCAGCATCACCCTGCGCCAAGGTCGCGTGTGGGCGCGTGGGTGTGACCGGCGTCCGGATTGTCTTTACCGGACCACCGTCAGGCAGGTGGAAGACGTCATCGCCGCCTGCGGCCAGCAAGAGGGGCAAATCGCGGTTGGAGCACAGCGCCTCAACCGCCAATTGCTCCAACGATCCGGGATAGGGCGCTTGTGCCCGGTCGACCAATGTCAGGTAGACCTCGGACCCCAGATATGAGGTCCGCACGCCCCGCAACCGTTCCTTTTCATTACGCTGCCGCATCCGGCGTTTGATCGTGTAATAAGCCGAGTGATTGTCGCCCGCAGCCGTCAGATCGGTGTCGCTATAGAAGGGGCGGAAAGGAATATCCCCCTCTTCATCGGATTGAATCCCGGTGACACGTTCAATCCCAAAAATCTCATAGTCGAGACCCGCTGTACGGTTGGGCACCACGTGATGCTGCATGTCCATCTGGGTGATATGCACCCGATCGCAGCGGCGGTGGAACAGGTTCACCGCGGGCACCGCGTTCAGGGCAAAGGCCGCAGGGGTCACGGCGGGGGCGACATCGCGCACCCCGTCCTGCAACAGAATGTAGATATCCACATCCGTGCCCGCCGATTTTTCGAGCGCGGGTCGCAGGCCGGTCAGTTCCACAAAGAGGAACCGTTCCGGCATCGCAAAATATTCCTGCAGTAGGCGATAACCGTCGAAGGACTGGCGCGGGGTTGGCAACAGGGCCTCATCTGCCTCAAACCCTTTGGGCACCACATCCGCAGTCGTTAGCCGAGTGGTCCAATCCGCGCGGCGGTCCGTCGAGCGGCCCGTCAGCCCAACACATTGGGTGGCCAGCAGTTCATGCAGGGCCCAAGCCTTGCCGCTCTGGGTATCCAGATGCATCACAAGGCTGTCCATTCCCAGTTCGGCCATCGGCTCACCGTCGGTGCGGTTCAAACGCAGGCGAATACCGGCGCGCGCGTCGGTGTCGCGCGCCACCCCGGCAGCCACCAGCTCTCCCCGGCCGTCAATGTACTCGGCTTCGGTGATTTCAATCGGCCAGAGGGTGAGGTCCGAGGACGTGGTGAACTCACACGCAGTTTGTTCGCCCTCGGCCAGGCGCGCGCGCAAAGTGGTGCCACGCGGGATCGGGTAGCCTTCTTTCAGGGCGGCATTCCCGACGTCGGGCTCCATCTGTGCCACCATCATCGACGGTGTCGGGGCCAGGTAATGCGGATAGACAATCTCGAGCAGGTTCGAGGTGAAGGTCGGGAACTGCATGTCCAGTTCCAGCTGAACCCGAGCCGCCAGAAACGCGCTACCTTCGAGCAGACGTTCGACATAGGGGTCGACAACCTCGATCCCCTCCATCCCTAAGCGAGAAGCGATCTTGGGATAGGCATTCGCAAACTCGGCCCCCATTTCACGCAGGAAGGCCAGTTCGGTTTCGTAGTGTTTCAGAAGCCGTGTATCCATCGCGCCTAGCTCCGCTCGATCGAGACTTCGCCGGTGGTCACGTCGACCCGGCTGCGCAGATACAATTCCAAGGGCATGGGCTGCGCCCACATCACCGCGCGGATGTCATAGTCCACATGCATTTCGCCCGATTGCTTTTCCGAGCGCAATTCGACCGCGACCGAGCCTTTCACAATACGAGGTTCAAACACCTCAATGGAATCCGCTATGGATTTCTGAATGCGCTGGGCCTGACGCAGGGTTGAGAACGAGCCCGAGGTCTGCCGGATGCCGTAGTTCAGGACCGACTTCGATGCGTAAGGATAGACATCCTCATCAATCAGATCGGATTGATCGGTGGTGTTGAGCAACATGGACAGATCGCGCTGAATGATCTCGCGCAGGCGCCCGACGTCAATCACGCGGGAATCCCGCCCCTCTTTCAACTGATCCGGCGCGTCATCCGTCAACCGATCCAGAAGCGAGGGTTGCAGGCGTTCGGCAAGGGTCTTCTCAGCCATCTCCCGCCGTTTCCCCGGCACCGGTCGCCACGTCCAGAACCAGTTCGCGAATGTCCAGAAGCGCGATGTCGGACTTATCTGTCGTCAGCAAACGCTGGCCCAGCCCGACAAAAGTTTCGCCGCCGGCATCGACCCAGGTGGTCGCCCGCGCCAGACGGGCGGCATCATCGCCCTGCTCAGTCGAACCGGCATAACGTGTTGGGATCAGGGCGGCGAGTTCTCCTCCGCTGGCAACGGTCAGTGTGCAGGCTGTCCAGACCGCGTCACGCAGGTCGCTGGGCGGTTCGATGTCGATCCGCACG
This sequence comes from Ruegeria sp. AI3, assembly GCF_056541245.1. NCBI lineage: Bacteria > Pseudomonadati > Pseudomonadota > Alphaproteobacteria > Rhodobacterales > Roseobacteraceae > Ruegeria > Ruegeria sp. AI3. The sequence goes on along the minus strand of NZ_JBQFYA010000006.1, from coordinate 152,108 downwards.
ATCTGGGAAAAGGGCAGCCAGAAATAGCGGCCGTTCACAATCGCTTCGAGGACCGGCCCCAGCCGCATATCGGCATCAGCGATCCATTCAAAAGCTTCGCCATTGACCGTGCCGGATGTTGTCGGCGCTGCATCGAACGCTTTTGCGCGTAACTCGGCGGCCTGGTCGAAATGTCCGCCAGCTGTCAGTTTCTGTGCCTCGATCAGATGGGCCAGCCACTCTTCTGGCTCACCAAAAATCATCGGGGTCTTTTCCCCGGCAAAGACTTTTTCGCGATAGACTTCGCAAATGATGGCCTCGCGGTAGGTTTTGGCCATCATCGTGGCCGCTTCATCCATCTCCGCGCTCAGTTTCAACTGGGTGATCGCGCGTTTCCAGTCGCCCATTACACAGAGCAGCTGAAACAGAAAAATCCGCAGCTTGGCGTCTGCGGGATTGGCACGGACTTTATCTTGCAGAGTGGCCAATGTGGCCGCCAGATCGCCTGATTTAAGATGCTCTTCCGGCGTCATGTAACCCTCGCGCAGTCAGGATGGAAAAAGTGCAAAAGCCCCGGCGGCAAATGCCACCGGGACCTGTAGTTGTTTGAAACCTTAGCTGACGTCGCCGGTTTCCAGGTTCCACAGGAACTCGTTGCAATCGCTGAGCTTGCCGGTTTTGAAGTCGGCGATCTTGTATTTGACCGAGATGCCACGATACGCGACGGTCCAGGTTTCCGACGGGATCGAGTCTTCGCCGCCATCGACCGAGTAGCTGTCCACGATTGCGTCACGCAGCTTGATGATCAGATAAGGCTCCATGCCTTTCTTTTCGTCGTCGCCAGACCGGCACATATGGATGAGCATTTCCGAGTTCGACTTGCCCGACGCGACATAAGTCATGATCTTGGCAGACGCTTTGCTGAGTTCGGTGTTCAGGGTCACTTTGCCGAAGTTCGCGTTGGCATAGCCGCGCTGCGTGGTGCCCATGTCGGACATGTCCAGCGTCCGCTCAACCTCCCACGAGATCGACTTAACCGCGATCCAATCTTTGTGCTGTTTTTCCCGTGCTTCGCCCGGGAAGTCCATCTGTACAAATACGTTTTCCATTTTAGCCTTCCTCTTTTCTAGTTTCTAAACCCGGTTTACCGGAGGGTCGTAACGACGGCAGTGAAACACATCACATGCCGCCAATTTTTTTTGACCTTTATCCAGCTTTTTCGGACGGAAGTTTCGATACGAGACGCAGAGAGACCGACAGGCCTTCCAGCTGATAGTGCGGGCGCAGGAAGAATTTGGACGTGTAGTAGCCCGGATTGCCTTCGACATCTTCCACAACCACTTCGGCCGAGGCCAAAGGCTTACGTGCTTTTTCCGCTTCGGCCGAAATATCGGCGTTGAAGTCCACGTATTGGTTGATCCAGCCCTGCAGCCACGACTCCATATCCTGACGGCTTTTGAACGAGCCAACTTTGTCACGCACCATGCATTTCAGGTAATGCGCGAATCGGCAGGTCGCGAACAGATAGGGCAAGCGCGCAGCCAGGTTGGCGTTCGCGGTTGCATCCGCATCATCATATTCCGCCGGCTTGTGCAGCGATTGCGCGCCGATGAAGGTCGCCGAATCGCTATTCTTGCGGTGGATCAGAGGCATCATGCCGTTTTTAGCCAGTTCCGCCTCGCGACGGTCCGAGATCGCGATCTCGGTCGGGCATTTCATGTCCACGCCGCCATCGTCAGTTGGGAAGGTATGCGCGGGCAGGCCCTCGACCGTACCGCCGCTTTCCACGCCACGAATGCGCGAACACCAGCCATATTCCTTGAAGGACCGGTTGATGTTCACCGCCATACCATAAGCCGCGTTGACCCAGTTATATTTGTCACTGGTTGCACCGCTGGTGTCTTCTTCGAACGCGAATTCCTCAACCGGTTCGGTTTTCGAGCCATAAGGCAGACGACCGAGGAAGCGCGGCATTGCCAGACCGACGTATTTCGCATCTTCACTGTCGCGCAGCGACCGCCATGCGGCATACTCCGGTGTCTGGAAGATCTTGGTCAGATCGCGCGGGTTGGCCAGTTCCGACCAGCTGTCCATCTGGAACAGGCTGGGCTTGGCCCCGGTAATCAGAGGTGCATGCGCGGCAGCGGCGATCTTGGACATCTCGCCCAGCAGCTCAATATCCTGCGGGCTGTGGTCGAAGTGATAATCCGCCACCAGCGAGCCATAGGGCTCACCACCAAACTGGCCGAACTCTTCTTCATAGAGCTTTTTGAAAATGGGCGACTGATCCCATGCAGTTCCTTTGAACTTGCGCAGGGTCTTGTGCATGTCCTTCTTCGAGATGTTCATCACTCGGATTTTCAACATCTCGTCGGTTTCGGTGTTGTTCACCAGATAATGCAGACCACGCCACGCGCTTTCCATCTGCTGGAAATCTTCGTGATGCAGGATCAGGTTGACCTGTTCGGTCAGTTTCTTGTCGATCTCGGCGATGATACCTTCGATCGACCGCAAAGCGTCGTCCGAGATCAGGCCGGTATTGGCCAGCGCCTGTTCGGCCAGCGTCTTGACTGCGCTTTCAACAGCGGTTTTCGCCTGATCCGACTTGGGGCGGAACTCTTTCGTCAGCAGAGCCTCGAATTCAGAGGACCCAAACGCGGTTGCGCCTTCGGCGGCTTCTACCTTGGCTTCTTCTTCGGCCATCTTTTACTCCTCCTCGGCGGCGTCAGCGCCGGGTTTGGGCTGGGCTGCCAGTGTCTTCAGCAGCGACGGATCCTGCATGATTTTCGAAATCAGATCCTCGGCCCCGGTTTTACCATCCATATATGTCATCAAGTTGGACAGCTGGGTGCGCGCATCCAGCAATTCCTTGAGCGGCTCAACCTTCGCGGCAATCGCGGCGGGGCTGAAATCATCCATGCTCTCGAACGTGATGTCGACGGCCAGATTGCCTTCGCCCGTCAAGGTGTTCGGCACGGTAAAGGCCGCGCGCGGCGCCATCGACTTCATCCGGTCGTCGAAATTGTCGACGTCAATTTCCAGGAACTTGCGGTCGGCCACGGCGGGCTGCTCGACCTCGGATTTCCCGGCAAGGTCGCTCATGACGCCCATGACAAAGGGCAACTGGACCTTCTTTTCGGCACCATAGAGTTCAACATCATATTCGATCTGAACCCTCGGAGCCCTGTTCCGGGCTATAAATTTTTGTGAACTGTCAGCCATCTGATGCTCCTCGATTCATCCATCAGTGTTTCTTTTCAATCCGGTGTTCGGCTTGCGCCCAAACGGATCAATAATCGTCATCGTCGTCTTCTTTTATGCCGCCGATCTGGCGCACCTCGTCCAGACCCTCTTTTGCCATGTCTTCGATAATCGTAAGAAAATCGGCATTAACAAGGCGTTTGGCGCGTTCCAGCAGAATGGGTAGCGGACTGGAAGGTTCGCATCGCTCGTAGTAGTCCATGATGCGTTCGAGCATTCGGGTGACATCCTCGGGCGTGTTGATCGCCCCACCGCCGCCACCGCCCGACGCCATCGGCGCGGCCGGGGCACCCGATGGGCTACTTGGACTGTCATCGTCGCCGGAATCGTCTTCTTCGGCCTCGCCCACATCGGCATAGCTGGCCAACGCCTGCTTGATGCTTTTCAGCGCATCAGACAGAGGCGTCAGATCCGGACCTTCGCCGGGAGTTTTGTCACTGAAAACAGCATCGATTGCCTCGACATCGTCCAGAGCCGTGGACGCCGCATCGGCATTGGCCTCCAACACCTCGTCATCGGTGTCCTTGAACGCCGCGGCAACCCCGGTTGCATCCGGAGCGTCGTCCAGATCTGCGGGCATGTTGATGCGACCTTCGGCGACATCCAGATGGCGCAGGGTCATCCGACCGAACATGCGGCTGTCCGTCAAAGCGGTCCGACGCAAGGCGCGTACCATCCGATCTGACGAGGCCAGACCGCGCACCGCATTGATACGCATGGTGGCATCGCCGTCGTCTTCATCCAACTCGGGGTGGCAGGTATCCCAATTGTCTTCCAGCAGAGATTTCACATAGCCCACGGCTGAGGCAAAGGCGGGAAGGCCCTTTGTGTGCAAAACAGCCTCGGCCAGATAGATCGCGGCGCGAATGTCATGGCTTTTTTCCATGACGGCGAGGGCCTTTTCCTCGACATCGCGCCAGTCCTGTTCTTCGGCCGCAACGACCTCATCGCCCATCTGACGCTCTTCGCCCGGCTGGGCCGCGATCTCAAGGTCCGTAAAGGCCGGATCGTATTCCAGATTTTCTCCGCTGGGGGGTTCGTCGTCTCTGGGCTCCAGATAAGATGAAAGGTCCATTTTATTCCCAATATCGTCCTGTTCGATCGCAGCTTGTTGTTCTTGTTGAATCGCTTACAGCAGCGCCTGCAATCTTGTGTATGAATTAGTTCACATGATGGCGAAACTCGCAAACACTTCCAGTTTCCTCCGCGGCTTGTGTGGTTAATCGGTCGCAATGCGCGGACCAAGTCGAGATCAATATACACATTTTCCCGACCCGCCGTACCGTTTGTTTACGCCAGGGCAAGTTCATTGTTCCACCGCGAGCGCGACCCACTGCAAAAATATCTTCCCGCATGCGCCCTGTTTCTGCAATGTTCAGTGCTAAGACCCGCGACGCAAGACATCGGATGTGGGTTCAACGACCGGCAGCAGAGGTAGGAAGATGAGAAAATCGCTTTTCGGCGCAGTTGCGTTGACACTGATGGCCGCAACCGCGCAGGCCGATGAGGGCCGCCTTGGAATCGAGCTGAACAAATTCGAACCCGCCGAAAACGGCGGATGCCGCGCGTTCTTCCTGTTTCGCAACCAGACCGACAACAGTTTCGAAGAATTCGAGATGTCGCTGGCCATCCTCGACAGCAATGGTGTGATCGACCGGCTTCTGTCCATCGACGCGGCCCCCCTGCCCGTTCAACGCACCGTTCTGAAACTGTTCGAAATCCCCGAGATTGAATGCTCCAATATCTCGGAGGTGCTGCTGCATGACCTGCCGGCCTGCAGGCCCCAGAACGCCGAGCCTCTGGATTGCTTCCCGCTGCTGGCGCTAGGCAGCAAAACCTCAGCCAATCTGGCGCAATAGATCATGTTCGGGCTTGAGACACTGGGCGCAGGAGGCCCAATCATCGCAATTCTTGGCGCGTTGTCGCTGCTCTCTGTCACTTTGATCGTCATCAAAGCGATGCAACTGGCACCGGTTCGGTCCGGAGGAGGCGCGAGGGACACAGCACTAGTGCAGTGGTCCAAGGGCGACAAGCAGGCGGCACAGGCCGCCATCGCTGCGGGGAAATCTCCGGCTGATCGCGTCTGCGCCTATGCCATGCAGGCGCTGAACGACGGGTTCAAGGGACCCGCCTTGATGGCCGAACTTACACGTCGCGGCAATCAGGAATTCGCTGCCATGAACACATGGATTCGCGTGCTGGAGCTGATCGCAATGATCTCGCCCCTGCTTGGCCTGTTGGGAACTGTGACCGGTATGATCCAGTCGTTTCAGGAGCTGGAGCTGGCGCAAGGCGCGGCCAATGCCTCGGTCCTTGCGGGCGGAATCTGGCAAGCCTTGCTGACCACCGCCGCCGGCCTGTTGGTTGCCATCCCCGCCGCTGTCGGGGCATCGCTGCTATCGGGCCGCGCAGAAGCGGGCGCTCAGGCGATTGAGAACGCGGTCGGGCATTTGATGGTGATCGAGGAACGCGGCACGCAGTAAGGGTTCACACATGTCCGCCGAGCTTAGCCTGAACAGACGCAGACCGACACGGCCCCTGATCTCGCTGGTGCCGATGATCGACGTGATGCTGATCCTGCTGGTGTTCTTCATGGTGACCTCGACCTATCTGAACCTCGACATGATCCCGGCATTGGCTCAATCGGATCGCCCTGCGTCCTCAGGCACCTCGGGTGAGCCCGCCAGCGCCGTGGTGATCCGTATCGGAGGCGACGGCGCGCCCTATTTCCGCGGGCAAGCGCTGACCTCTGAGGACCTTGAGGCGCTGTTGTCCGATAGAATAGCCCAGGCCCCGGCAACTCCGGTGATCGTTCTACCAACCGGCAGCGCTCGCATGCAGGCGCTGGTCACCGTCATGGACGTCGTCACCCGCGCAGGCGTGACCAATATGCGCGTCGTCCGGTTGGAGGCGCGCCCATGAGGATCACCCGCCCGGCCCCACGCCAACACCCCGAAACCATCATCGCCCTGATAGATGTCGTCTTTTTCCTACTGGTCTTCTTCATGCTCATCGGACGCATGGACGCCACCGCGCCATTCGACGTGACCCCGCCGGTGTCGCAATCCGGAGCGGATATGCCAGCGGGAGGATTGACCCTGTCGGTCAGCGCCGATGGTCAATTGGCCCTGGACGGCGCAGAGCTTCCGGCGGATCAGATCGCGCTATCGGTCGAGGAGGCGCTGTCCGAACAGCCCGACCTGCTGCTCCGCATCAACGCCCATCAGGATGCCGCCCTACGAGAGGTCTTGCCCTTGATCGTCACGTTCGAGGCGATGGGCGCGCGGGATGTGGTGCTGGTCGTTACACCTCCGGGTCCGGTCCGGTGACGCGCACTCCTTTGATATGGGGCGTCGCGCTGTTCTGCTCGGTCACAATTCACGCCGTGGCAGCGGTCGTTCTGCTTTGGTCTACTGAGCCTGAACCCGTGATCGAGCAGCCCGTACCGGAAACACGGATGCAGCTTTCCGCGCATCAGGTGAAACAAAGCACCGCCGCGCAAGCGCAGCCGGATACAGCGGCGACCTCAACCGAAGAAACCAGCGGCGCGCGGCTGGCCCAAGGTGCTATTCCGCAATCCTCGGCCCCAGAGATTACCGCGAATGCCCTAAGCCTAAGTGCCAGCGACCAGGTGGCCAACCAAACGCAGGCTTTGGCGGCCGTTCCGGACAAGCCGCAACCTGTCGTTGCCGAACAGGCGGTTCCGGTAACTCTGGCCTCGGCCGAGTTGCCGGTAACCACGTTGACTTCTAACCTTGCTCCGACGGACTCGGTGGCGTTGACCCAACCTTCTTTTGATGCCGCTCAGGCCGTGCAGGCGCGGCCCGTCGCTTTGACCCAAACCCAACCGGACGTCCCAAAGGCCAAGGCGGCCGATGTGTTTTCGGCAACCGGCGATTCCCCGATTGATCCCGTAAGCCTCGCCGCCTTTCAAAGTTTCACGCGCCCCGAAGATGCGGGTGAGGCGGCTGAAGACCTGCGTGATGGCATAGACGGTCTGCTGGCCCAGGTACCCTGTTCACGCCTTCAGGTGCAGTTCCTTCCAGAAACAAATACCCTCGAACTGATCGGTCATATCCCAGAAAACGGCCTTCGCGGGCCTGTCCTTTCGGCGCTTCAGGCGCAGATGGGAGCCAATATTCAGGTCACCGACAATCTGCTGATCCTTCCCCGACCCCAATGCGGCGCGCTTAGCGGGATCGTCGATGTGGGCTTGCCACAATCGACCGACCAGATCACCAACCCCCTGCTGGTGGGCGATGATATTCACACGCGGGAGTTTCGCTACGCCTCAGGTCAGCAACTGGTCCTTGATCTGACCGGAGCCGACTACGACGCCTATATCTATGTCGACTATTTCGACGCCGACGGTCAGGTCATACATCTCAGCCCAAACGCATCGGTCCCGCTTGCCAGAACGCCCGCCAAATCTGCATTCAAAATTGGCGCTGAGAAACAAGGCGATCCCGGCCTTTTCATCACCATCGGCCCTCCATACGGACAAGAAATCGCAGTGGCCTTTGCAGCGTCGACCCCGCTCTTTGACGAGGAAAGACCCTTGATCGAGCCGGCAGGACCTTACCTTGAGTTCCTCAAGGATCGAGTCGCCGACGCCCGCGCCAACGACCCGGAATTCAAAGGCGAATGGGTCTATTTTTTCATAACCACGTCCGAATAGGTCAGCCGCGGGCTACCAATCGACCCTTTCATAGGCCTCCGTCTCTATACTCGTTATCTCGGCGTGTGATGGCGAGATAACGTCTTCATTCAGAACATCGTCTGTGTCGTTTTGCGCAGCGTCGGATGAATCAGCATCCCAAGATGCTACATCCCCGTTGCCCGAGGCATTCGCAAAAAACGCGAATTCATCCGGCGCATCGAGTTTCGTAAGCGCATCAACATCTCCAACCTCCATCGAAAACGCGGTTGTCGATGTCACCGGCGCGCCGTTAAAGCCGGTATCCGAGATCACGATCTGGCCTTCAATTGCGCCCTCGAACCCCGGTGGTGGCGAGATTTCAAGGTAGCCAATATCCCAGCCGCTCACATCAACCGGCCCCCCATCCGACATCAACGCGGCCTCTGCGCCTACAATCAGGCTGTTGGCTGGCAACCCCTCAATTGCCACATCCGCCTGATCGCTGGCACCCGTCAGGTCAATGCCAAGCGCCAAGGTCCCATTTTCCTCAATCGCCAACCCTGGATCCGCCTGGACTAGGGCGCGGCCCTCTGTATCAGGGCCATCCCATTCCAGTTTTAGACCCGCATGCCCGTAGTTTTCGAAATACCTAACCTCGATATCATGGATGCCCGGGTCGAGCTCGATCTGACCGGCTCGGGTCCTATAGGCGTGGAGACCATCATTCTCGATCACCTCGACACCATTGACGAATAATACGACGCCATCATCGCCTCCGGCAAAGAACGTGTATGTACCGCCTTCTTCGACCGAAATGCGCCCCTCCAAGCGGGCGCCGAATGTGTCTTTTGATCCGCCTTCCCAAAACGAGTCAGCGCTGTTTTTGTAGTTAATTTCAGACACGATTTCCTGATGTGCCGGGTCGGCGCTCCAATCAATGTCGTCCAATTTCGACAACCTACTTTCCGCATCGAAGTAACTGGCCTGAAATCCTCCAATCACTTGCGCAGTCGGGGCAAAAACCTGCGCCGGGTGAACCTCGAATGACACTGTCTGGACAGCATCTTGGCTACCACCTAATTCGGTTGGAGTGGAGGAACGTACCCCCACATCAATAGGGCCCGAGAAATCGAATGGAGGCTCTATGGTCAGCAAGTCCCCCTGCCAACCTTCCATTTCCAACGTGCCGTCCGGCCCTGCAACATGGGTCTGACCATCCACTTCAACCTGCGTTCCGGGCGGCAATCCATCCAAGGCAAACAGGATATCGTCGCCAATTTCCAAAGCCGCTGAGTCGATATCGAAGGCCAGCGGAGTCCCCGCCACTACCTGCGCCTGGGCGACATCCGGGGCCGAAACAAGCTGTCGACCGTCAAGGCCGGGGCCATCCCATTCCAGTTTTAAGCCTGCGTGGCCAAAATTCTCGAAATAGCGCACTTCAATCGAATGCGCTCCCGGTTCGAGGTCAATCTGACCTGATCGGGTTTGGTAGCCATGCAGACCATCGTTGTCGATGACCGGCACGCCATCAACTAGCAGCATAGCACTATCGTCCGCACCAAGATGGAAGGAGAAAGTCCCGCCCTCCGAAACCTGTACCGTTCCGGTGACCTCAACGCCGAACGTGTTTCGCGACCCGCCTTCCCAAAAGGACCCGCGGCTGATTTCGTAGTTAACCTCCGTCGTGACCTCCTGATGCGTTGCAGGGGCGTCCCAATTCACATCCTCAAGTCGCGTCACGCTGTGGCCGGCATCGAAATATTTGGCGTGAAACCCGGTGCCAATCGACATATCGGGCCTGTCTGCAATAGAGATCGAAAGTGTCTCGGTCGTGCTTAACCCGCCTTCGTCGATGACAGTCACGTCAATGGTCAAGGCCTCAGCCTCACTGCGATCAAGCGCAACATTTGGTTTCAGACGCAACTGCCCCTCGATCACTTCAAACCTATCGTCTGAGACTTCGACCCGGTGAGTGTCACCGTGATCAGGATCGTCGAACCGGATCTGACCAATCACGGCACCCGCGACATGTTCAGCCACGGTCAACTGCGCTTCGGTCAGAGTGATATTGTCGACCAATGCGCCATAAGAGTCATTCTGGTCTTCGGCCTCACGCAGGTCCAGCTTGTCTTGCCCTGTACCGACAACCTGTAGTTGGAACGTCTCCCAATCCGACGATTTGGGATCAAGTTCTGCAACCAGAGTGTCGTTCCAATACACCTCAACCGTATCGGTGCCATTCGCAAGGCGCTCGCGCAGGTCGAGGCCCAGATCATAGAGCTGCCCCTCTTGCGTCTGCACAACCTGAGAGATGCTATCCATGCCCCAGCCATGGTCCATCTCCATTACCTGATCACCGTCCGAGGCCTGCAGCCCTCCTAGGCGGTCCCAAATCTCGATCCCGTTGGCATCGGTCCAGGCACCGGATTGATCATCGTCAAACCCCCTCCACCGGCCCTGAGCAAGCTCGAATTCCTCAAAGCTGCCGTTCCGGATCAGGTTTTCTGTTCCGTTTTGAACAGTCAGATCAATCGGCGCTTCGTTGATATCCTGAACCGATATCGAGAAGGTTTCGGTGACGCTCAAACCTCCGGCGTCGGTCGCTTTGATACTGATTTCAATGTGATTTTCACCCTCGTGGTTCAACGAGGTACCCGGTCGCAAGCGCAATTGCCCGTCCGAGATTTCAAAGCGTTCATCCGAGATCTCAAAACGGTGGGTGTCATTCAGATCAGGGTCCACGACAGAAATGTTTCCGACCGTCGCCCCCATCGCGTTTTCGGCTAGGGTTGTGTTGTCCAAAGACACAGTTTCCGGGCCTTCGTTCACATCTGCAACGTCGATTGTGAAACGCTCAGTCAAGCTCAACCCGCCCTCATCCGTAGCGGTGACATCCACCTCTACGCTGCTTGCGTCTTCATGGTCGAGCGCAACGCCGGGTTTCAATCGCAACTGACCGTCGAGGATTTCGAATCGAGGATCAGACACCTCAAACTGATGCGGCCCATCCGAATCCGGATCGAACACCGTAATGGTCCCGACCACCGCGCCTTCATCGTTCTCTGATAGGCTTGAGCCATCGAGCATGACATCCTTGGGGGCTTGGTTTTGTTCTTCCAGTGGCTGAGGGGGCAAAGCCGCAGGAATTGTCGGAGGGGTGGGCGCGTTCGGCTCGACCGCAGGCGCAATTTCAGGCAACTCCGCCGATACATCGGCAGTAGGAAGCGGTCCGACAGTTGTTTCAGCAGAGGAGACCCTCTCTTGGTGATCCGATTGCCCACTTTCGCCAGATGGGCTCGTATTTAAGGGCGACCCAGCCCGTGCGACAACGCTTTGCGGTACGCTTGCTTTGCCTGTTTCAACACCTTCTTCAACCACCGTTTTCTCAGCGAAATTGACACCCGCCGAAGGTGCTCCGCCACTGGTCTGAGCTTCATCCAGCACCCCTTGCGCCTGTTCGCCGGTATGCAGAGTACTCCTGGTCGGGTCCTCAGCCGAACTTGCAGGTGCCCGTGAAAGATTTTCTGCAATATCCTGCTTTTCGCTTTGCTCAGACTTCGCGGAATTCGCTTGAAAATTCAGATTAATGTCCGGCTTTTTCATCGCAAAACCCCGATTTACCTACTGACGATTCCCAAAAAACCAGTAGCACGTGGAGATTTCTCAAAAGTTACTGAAATACATGCAATTTTTTCTAAACTCAGCGCATCCTGTGACCTGATGTTTACACGTTCTTAAACGCCGCGACCCCAGACCTAGGGGGCAAATAAACGGGCGTTAACACATGAAAGCGAACAGGTCGGTCAAGCGCAGCACAAGGCTGCGGATGGGTATTCCGCTTCTGGCGGCGTCGCTTTCCCTGAACATCTTGTCCCTTTTGGCGCCTATCACCATTCTGCTGATCTTCGACCGTATCATCCCCTTTCAATCGACCGAGACGTTGCGCCTCCTGACCTGGGCACTGGTGGTCTGTGTAGGGCTTGAGTTTGCATTGCGTTGGGCGCGTTCTGTTCTGTTGACAACCGGGGCCGAAGAGAGTGCCGTCGCCCGCCAACGCCAATTTCTGGAACAGGTATTGAACGCAAATCCGATCCGCTTCGCTCAGGACACCGCCAGCACCTATTTCGATCGCTACATGGCGATCAGCCAACTGCGAGAACACCAATCAGGTCAGAGCCAGACGCTCGTCATTGATCTGCCATTTACGATCCTGTTCGCCCTCATGATCGGCTTGATCGGAGGGTGGTTGGTTCTGGTTCCCATTGCCGCGCTCTGTATCGTTTTAGTGATTGCGGTTGTGATGAAGCATCAGCAATGGTCCCTGTTTGAGCGTCGCAAGGCACTGGATACCCGCCGCTATGCGTTCCTCTCGGCCCTGATGTCCAGCCTGTCCACGGTCAAAGCCAACCGGATGGAACCTCAGATGGCCCGAAGGTTTGAGTTGCTTGAAGACCAGACTGTCGACGTCAGCCGCAAGCTGATCCTGTTCTCGGGTTTTGCGCAGAGTTTTGGCGCTGTTTTCGGGCAGATCATGGTCGCGGCAATGGGCTTGTTGGGGGCCTATCTCGTCATTCAGAACATGATCGGAATTGCCGAATTGGCGGCCTGTATGCTTTTGAATGGTCGTATCATTCAGCCTTTGACCAAGGTCATGGCGATATGGGTTCAGTCAGAAAGCGTCGCTTTATCCCGGCGGAAACTGCGCGAAATGGACAGTATCTCGCGGCAACCGCCAAGCTGGGCTACGCACAAAAAACTGAAAGGTGATTTGCGGGTCGAAGGGCTATGCCTGCCTCACCCGCAAAACAAACAGGCCCCCAGTCGCCCTGTGAGTTTTCACGTGCCAGCTGGCACTGGGATACTGATAGAAGCGGAAGAAAGCTGGATGGTCGGTGCCTTCTTCGCGACCATTTTGGGCAACCAAAAGCCCAATGCTGGCTCGTGCCTGATAGATGAGGCTGCAACAACCGAACGGCCCGCCCTTGTAGGTCGGGGCGGAATAGTGGCGCTGGAGCGCGACCCTGCGATCCTTTCAGCAACCTTGCTGGACAATCTGACCGCGTTTGGCGGCGCCGAAACGGCTGAACATGCCAAACAGATCGCTGCCACGCTTGGTTTGGAGCAGCGTGTTCACCGGCTGCCAGAAGGCTACAATACCCAGCTGGGCAAGGGGTCGAGTTTTGAAAGCGATCCGGTCAACCGACAACTGATCGCGCTGACCCGAGCCCTTGCTTTACGCCCTCGGATGTTACTGATGAATGAACCCTCGTCTGTTCTGGACGCACCTGAGCGTCAGGCCTTGGCAACCTGTTTGAAAACGCTTTCGCCGCGCCCCACTCTGGTGATCGCAAGCCCCGACCCCCGGTTGCACCAGCTGACGGATCAATCCGCCCAGCTGGGCAACATCCGGACCTCCGATCTGCTTCAATGGCAAGAGGATGCCTATCGAGACACTGATGAAGCGTGCCGCATGAAAAGAGGTGCCGCATGACCACTTTGACGATTGAAAACACCACTCAGCTTTTCCAGTCGCTCCTGCAGGCAAGTGGTTGGAAACATGACCGAGACAGCCTGATCGAAGCGTTTCCACACTTTTCCCAACGCCTGCAGCCGGGGGACATCAAACAAACCCTGGAAAATCTCGGAATACCATTCGCACAAGTCAGGTGTCGGATGCACGAGATCGCGGCCTCGGACTGTCCTGCCTTGGTCGTACCCGATCATGGGCCAGCCTTTCTCGCGCTTAACAGCAAAGGCGCGCATGTACTGGTTGATGATGCAAAGGCGGAAAATCCGCGGTTTCAAAAGCTTCCGCGTCACCGGTGCACCCTGTTTCGGATCGATCGTTTTGCCTTTAACCGAACCACGAAAACGCAGATCACCGTATCACAGGCCTTTCGCGACCTCCGCCCGATCCTGCCGGGTCTTTTGTTTGTCTCCCTGCTCAGCAACATTTTGGGCCTTTTCACCCCGCTGCTCATGATGGCAGTATACGACCGGATCATCCCGTCGGGATCTGTTGACATGCTGCTGTCACTGGCCGTTGGGGTCGCCGTCGTCGCGGCGACGGACATGGGCTTTCGCCACATGCGCACGCGCTCGCTGACATATATTGGCTGGCGCGGCGAACAAAAGCTGATGACAGCCTTGTTCCGAAAACTGATGTCCCTGCCACTGGGCCAAATGCAAAGCTCAGGCGTGAACCAACACCTGTCCCGGTTCCGCCAGTTCGAGGCCCTCCGAGAGATGTTTACCGCGCAGATGATTACCACGCTTCTGGACCTACCCTTTGCCTTACTGTTCCTCGCCGTTCTGCTCTATCTTGCGCCAAGCGTTGGGCTTTGGACATTTGGCTTGGCGGTGGCTTTGGCAATAGTGGGATTGATCACGATCCCACGTCAAAAACAGCTCGAAAGGAAAGCCGCACGGGGCGCCTCACTCAGCCAGCTGGCGGTACAAGACGCAATCGTCCATCAAGGCGCCTTCGCAAATCTCGGCATGCAAACGCCTTGGCTCCAACGCTGCATGCCTTTGATCGAAACCAGTGAGGAAAGCACAAAGCGCGCTCGGCAATTTCAAGCACTTGCGCAGTCATTGGGGCAAACAATTGCGGCCGTAGCCACAACCGGTGCAATTATATTGTGCGCCCATGCCGCGATGTCCGGAGCTTTGAGTTTTGGCGCTCTGATCGCCTCAATCGCCTTGGTGTCAAAGATCTTCGGACCCATTCAGGCGCTGTATACCGGATTTCCGCAGCTTATGTCTTTCCAGGCCAGCCGCAGCCAGGCAGACCGGGTGCTGTTCCTGCCGCAAGAGATGGAGCTTGGCCTCGGCTGGTCCCACCAAAAAGCGCTGAACGGTTCCATCGTGTTTTCTTCGGTTACATACCGCCCGGATCCACTCCGCCCTCCGATCCTGTCGCAAGTCAGTCTGGCATTTAAGCCGGGCGAAGTCGTGGTTGTCCTGAGCAGCGACACAGCCGCGCGTGCCGCCATTCTGGATCTAATCGATGGTCTGGCCTCCCCGATTGGGGGAACGATCGAGCACGACGGGATCGACATCCGCCAAATCGCGCGGGACGAGCTGCGCGAATCGGTCACCTACGCGACTTACGAGAAATCACTGTTCTATGGCACAGTTGCGCAGAATTTCCGTTTGGCCGCGCCGTCCATTTCCGACATGGGAATTCAAGCCTCGCTGGATCGGATGGGCTTACGACAAGGGCACAGTATGCTGCCAGACGGTGCGCAGACGCGCCTTTCCGATGAAGCCCTTTCGCAAATGCCAGATGAGATTTTGAAATCTCTCACCCTCGCACGTAGCATGGCACGACCAGCCTCGGTCTACCTGTTCTCGGAACCGACAAACGGACTGAACGACACCCGCCGTCAAGCGTTCAAAACATGGGTCAAGGATAAGGCCGGGGGCCACACTGTGATCATCGCGACCGCAGATCGTTCGTTTCTGAACATCGCCGATCGATTCATCTATCTCAACGCGGGCCAGGTTGCTGTGAACGACACCGGAGAAGTCGGGCGCAAGAAGATGTGGGCCGCCCTGAAAACGCTTGGAGCTTGAAGATGGTTTTCCGAACACATTCCGCAAACCGAGAAGGACTGCTTGACCGCAGCGCTCGACGAAAGCGTGCCCGCGCGCCTCGGCTCGCGGCGTTTCTCGCGCTTGCTATCACCGGTTTTCTTGCCAGTCTGATCGCTTTGTCATGGAGGACCGATGTCCCACAGATCACACGCGCGCCGGGCACCATCGTTCCCATGGGCCACTATGTTCAGATTGAAACCATGGAAGGCGGGATTGTCCGTTCAGTCCATGTGCAGGACGGTCAAACTGTGGAAATCGGTGATGTTCTTGTCCAGTTGCACCACCCGGAACTGACACAAGAGATGGAGGTCCTGTCCGCGCAAGCCTCCTCTGTCGCGCGGGATCTAGGAAATGCAAAGGCCGTGCTTGCCATGCTTGAAGGCGATGCTCCGCAGAGGTCCACCCAGATACAAACGCTTAGAAATTCAGGTCTGACGACGGCTGCAGCCCGTATTGAACTATTCCTGGAAAGCCAGAAAGTTCAGCGTGTTTCGATTGAGCAGCAAACCAAGACATTGCAAATCCTTGAAGGCGCCGCAGAGTTCGCGCGCCAAAGGGTCACAAAGAAAGAGCAGGTTCTGGATCGCTACGCGAAGCTGCAAACGCAGGGCCTTAAGTCTCTCAGCGATTTTCTGGAAGAAGAAGACGAAGTCGACGCCATGCGCGCCTTTGCCGAAGACGCTCGTGTGCGCGTTGCTGAGGCGCGCAACGCTTTAACCCTTGCAAAAGCGGCGCTCGCGGAAGAGGCCCTGACACTGAGAGAGGACGTGCTAACCCGCATCAACGCACTGGAACATGAACATCATCAGTTGCAGACCTCGCAGAAACTTTTGGAAACTAGGCTTGCCGACCTGCGCCTGATTGCTCCGGTGCGTGGTGTGATACAGTCGGTGGCCTCACCCAATCCGGGAGAGGTTATTGCCCCCGGCGAAACGCTTTATGAGCTGCTTCCGACCCGGCAGACCCTGATGGTCGAGGCGCGCATTCCCAATTCCGACGTGGGGCATGTGGCTCTAGAACACCCGGTGGCGATCAGCGTCGATACATTCGATGCCCGCCGCTTTGGCAAGGTCGAGGCGCGGTTGCAGTCGGTGCATCCTCTGCCCATGACCGACGAGAAAACGGGCGAGACCTATTTTCGGGCCTCCTTCGTCCTGGCTGGCTCAACAATCGGCATCGGCGCGTTCAACCGTCCGCTGCAGGCGGGTATGACCGTTGTGGCCGAGATGACAACGGGTGAGCAGACACTTCTCAGCTATTTGTTGAAACCGGTCCAACTGACCTTGGAACGCGCCTTTAATGAAAGGTAAGGCGCTCTAGCGCTTGTGGCCTTTCCATCCCAACAGGCTGAAACAGGCAAACAGGATTGCCGCGACGCACACAATTGACGGCCCTGCAGGTGTGTCGAACACGTAAGCCGCCCGTAAACCGGCTACGGCGGAAACCGCTCCGATGGCTGCGGCGATCAAGGCCATGGACTCGGGCGATCGGGCGAGGCTGCGCGCAGCAGCCGCCGGAATGATCAACAAGGCTGCGATCAGAAGAACGCCCACGACCTTGATTGCCACCGCGACGGTCACCGCCAGAGACAGGGTCAGGATCAATTGCTCGCGCTTGGGGTCGTACCCGCTAGCATAGGCCAGTTCTTCGTTCAGAGTCGCGGTCAATAGCTGCGACCAGCGCCAGCCGATCAAGGCAACAACCAGCGCCGCGCCGCCCCAGATCACGGCAAGGTCCGCGCGCGAAACGGCAAGGATGTCACCGAACAGATAAGCCATCAGGTCAATGCGGACGCCGGAAAGAAACGATACGGCAACCAAGCCAAAGGCCAGTGCAGAGTGGGCCAGAACGCCCAATAGTGTGTCCATCGCGTATCCCCGCCCGGACAGCAACGTAACTGTCAACGCCATTGCCAAAGCTACGGCCAAAGCGCCCGTGAAAACCGACATCTGAAAGGTCAGCGACAGCGCAACACCCAGAATGGCCGCATGCGCGGTTGCGTCGCCAAAATAGGCCATTCGGCGCCAGACCACGAAACATCCCAGCGGAGCCGCCGCAAAAGCCACACCAATCCCGGCCAATGTCGCGCGGGTCATAAAGTCATCCAGCATTATTCTGCAGCGTCCTGAGAGCTATGATCGTGGTCGTGATGATGATCGTGGTCGTGCCGATACAGCGCCAGCGCTCCTCCGGTCCCTGTCCCAAACAAGGCGCGATATTCAGGGGCTGAGGCCACAACAGCAGGCGAGCCTTCGCAGCAGACATGACCGTTCAGGCAGATCACCCGGTCCGAAGCGCTCATGACCACGTGCAACTCGTGGCTGATCATCAAAATGGCGCAGCCGGTCTCGCGGCGCACGGTTTCAATCTGCTGGTAAAAGGCCGCTGAACCCGGTTGATCCAAACCCTGCGTCGCTTCGTCCAGCAAAAGGATATCCGGGTGGTTGATCAAGGCCCGCGCCAGCAGCACGCGCTGGAACTGCCCGCCGGACAATTGTGTCATCTGCCGCTTCAACAGATCGGGCACGCCGGCTTCCTCAAGCGCCTCGGCACAGCGGGCGCGGCTGACGTGATTGGTCAGGCGCATAAAGCGCTCGACTGAAATGGGCAGGGTCGGATCGATATGCAGTTTCTGCGGCACGTAACCGATCCGTAGGCCCTGTTTGCGTGTAATCCGCCCTTTGGCCGGTTTGGTAGCCCCGATAATGGCGCGCAGCAGACTTGTTTTGCCGGACCCGTTCGGCCCGACAATTGTCACAATCTCACCGGGTTCGATGATCATATGGACATGGCGCAGCACGGTATTGGCCCCGTAGCTCACGCTCAGGTCTTCAACGGTGACAAGGGACATTGCTAGGCCTTTTCGGTGCAGTCAGAGCAGAGACCTTCGGCTTCTACTACAGTACATTCGATTTCAAAACCCACGGCGCGGGCAGCATCGCCAAGGGCCCCGCTATCAACGGCCGAGGATGCCTCGGCCACCGCGTCGCACCCGCGGCAGATCATGAACACCGGTGAATGCGTCGCCCCCGGATGGGCGCAGGCCACAAAAGCGTTCAGGCGTTCGATCTTATGGACAAACCCGTTCTCGACCAGAAAATCCAAGGCGCGATAGGCCACCGGTGGCTGTGAACCGAACCCCTCATCCCGCAGGCGATCAAGGATGGCGTAGGCACCAAGCGCCCTGTGTTCCTGCAACAGCATTTCCAGCACCTTGTGGCGCACAGGCGTCAGGCGAAGCCCCTCGGCGTTGCACTTTGCCTCGGCCATGGCAAGGCCGGTTTCCACGCAGGACACGTGGTCATGATCATGGAACCCCACCGGCGCAGCTTCGCTGGTCAAGTTCTGTTGCCTCTGACTTGTCATGTTATCTTATATCATATATGCCGCGATTAAATGTTATAAAATCACACAGAGGGTCCAATGTCCAGAAACCTCCTTTCCTTTTCGATCACCGCTACATTGCTGGGCGGAACAGCCATGGCCGACGTCCCGAATGTGGCCGTTGATATTGCCCCGGTGCATTCGCTTGTGGCCCGTGTGATGGACGGGGTGGGCGAACCCAGTCTGATCGTTCAGCCGGGCGCCTCACCGCATGAATACAATCTGCGCCCGTCCGAGGCGGCAGCTTTGCAAGAGGCGGATCTGGTCTTCTGGATTGGCGAAGATCTGACGCCGTGGATGGAAAACGCTGTCGAAACGCTCGCTGGCGGCGCGGCTGTAACAACGCTGCTGGAGGCGGACGGAACCACTCTGCTGGACTTCCGCGAGGACGCGCTGTTCGAAGCGCATGATCACGGCGATGACGAGGATCATGACGATCACGGTCATGAAGATCATGGCGATGATCACAAAGACGAACATGCGCATGATGATCATGACGATCACAAAGATGAACACGCGCATGACGATCACGACGACCACAAAGACGAACACGCCCATGATGATCACGACGATCACAAGAATGAACATGGTCACGATGATCACGACCATGACAAGGAAGATGACCACGCGCATGACGACCATGGTCATGAAGAGCATGCAGACCATGATGATCATGACGACCACGAAGGTCACGCGCATGGCGAACACGATCCGCATGCCTGGTTGTCGCCTGCAAACGCCGGAACATGGCTGAACGTGATTGCCGCTCAACTCTCGGCTGCTGACCCAGAAAACGCTGGTAAATACTTTGAAAACGCAGCCGCCGCGCGCGCTGAGATGGAGGCGCTGTCAGCCGAGATCGCAGAAACGCTGTCCCCGGTTAAAGGTGGTAGCTTCATCGTGTTCCACGACGCCTATCAGTATTTTGAAAATGACTTCGACTTCCCGGCCTCCGGTGCGATCTCGATCAGCGATGCGTCCGATCCTAGCCCTGCGCGCATCGCCGAAATTCAGGGACGCATCAAAGAGGAAGGGATTGATTGCGTTCTGTCAGAGCCGCAGTTCAACCCAGGCCTGATCGCAACCGTGATGGAAGGGTCCGAGGCCAAAACCGCCGTGATCGACCCGCTTGGCGCCGAACTTGAGCCCGGCGCGGCGCTCTATCCCCAACTTCTGCGCAATATGGCGAACACATTGGCTGAGTGCCTTTAAGGTACACCAAAGCCCGGCCCGACCCACGGCCGGGCCTCGAACACAGGCAAAGGGGCAGACCGTTTCAGGAAATCTTGCCCCAATGCGCTGACCCTCTTCCCCTCTGCCAAAACGCTGTCTAAGAAGTCCTTCCGACCCAGTATCAGGAGGCCCCCTTGGACCGTATCGCCCGCACAATCGCCACCGAAATCAACGCGCGCGCGGATCAGGTCTCGGCCGCTGTACGATTGCTGGACGAAGGCGCGACCGTGCCCTTCGTGGCCCGCTATCGCAAAGAGGCGACAGGCGGGCTGGACGATACGCAGCTACGAACCCTCTCGGACCGGTTGACCTATCTGCGAGAGCTGGAGGCGCGGCGGCAGACAATCCTGACGTCGATCAAGGATCAGGGCAAGCTGTCGGACGATCTGGCGAAATCCATCGCCGGGGCCGAGACCAAGGCGCAGTTGGAAGATATCTACCTGCCCTACAAACCCAAGCGGCGCACCAAGGCGATGATCGCCCGCGAAAACGGGTTGGAGCCGCTCGCCGACGCTATTCTGGCCGACCGCAACGCCGACCCGGAAGCCCTTGCTCAGGGCTATCTGTCCGAGGCTGTTGAAACGACCAAGGACGCCTTGAACGGCGCCCGTGACATCGTGACCGAGCGGCTGACGGAAAACGCCCTTCTGCTGGGTAAGCTTCGCAATTTCATGCAGCAAGAGGCGCTTTTGTCTTCGAAACTCGTTGAGGGCAAAGAAAAGGAAGGCGCGAAGTTCAGCGACTACTTTGACCATTCCGAGCTTTGGGCGACTGCCCCCTCGCACCGCGCGCTGGCCATGTTGCGAGCCTCGAAAGAGGGGATCGTCACGCTGGATATCGCCCCTGAGCCCGAGGCGGGCGCGGCGCGGGCTGAGGCAATTGTTGCCTCGCATCTGCAGATCCGTGGCGATGGTCCCGGAGACAAATGGCTACGCAAGGTTGCAGGCTGGACATGGCGGGTAAAGCTTTCCCTGTCGATGATGGTTGAGCTGATGGCAGATCTGCGCAGCCGCGCGCAGGATGAGGCGATTCAGGTGTTCTCGCGCAACCTCAAGGATGTTCTGTTTGCGGCCCCGGCGGGCGCGCGGCCCACGCTGGGTCTGGATCCGGGCATTCGAACCGGCGTCAAGGCCGCCGTGGTGGATACCACCGGCAAAGTCGTTGCGACAGACACGCTCTATCCGTTTCAGCCGAAAAACGATCTGAGGGGGGCGCAGGCGGCGATCTTGGACCTGATCTCGGCCCATGAGATCGAGCTGATCGCCATCGGCAACGGAACCGCTAGCCGTGAAACCGAACGAATGGTCGCCGACACACTCAGCCTGCTGCCCAAGTCGGTCAAAGCCCCCACCAAAACAGTCGTATCCGAGGCCGGGGCCTCGGTCTATTCCGCGTCTGAACTGGCCGCGCGAGAGTTCCCGGATCTGGATGTATCCCTGCGCGGCGCGGTCTCGATAGCGCGCCGTTTGCAAGACCCGCTGGCCGAGCTGGTGAAGATCGAACCGAAATCCATCGGGGTTGGACAATACCAGCATGACGTGGACCAGCATCGCTTGTCCCAGTCGCTGGCCTCGGTCATCGAAGATGTGGTGAATGCGGTTGGTGTCGACCTGAACACCGCCTCGGCCCCGCTGCTGTCGCATGTGTCGGGCCTTGGCCCCGGTTTGGCCGAGGCCATCGTACAGCACCGGGATCACAATGGTGCGTTCCAGTCCCGCAAAGACTTGCTGAAGGTCGACCGCCTTGGGCCACGCGCCTTTGAGCAATGCGCAGGTTTTCTGCGCATCCGCGATGGAGAGGAGCCGCTGGATGCCTCATCTGTCCACCCCGAAGCTTATGACGTCGCCCGCCGCGTGGTCGCTGCCTGCGGCCGGGATATCCGTCAGATCATGGGACATGACGGGGCGCTGAAGGGCTTGCGGGCTGAACAATTCGCCAATGAGACCTTCGGCCTGCCCACCATGCGCGATATCTTTGCCGAGCTTGAAAAACCGGGCCGTGATCCGCGCCCCAGCTTTGTCACAGCGTCGTTCCGGGACGGCATCGAGGAGATCACCGACCTCAAACCCGGCATGCTGTTGGAGGGAACGGTAACCAATGTGGCCGCGTTCGGGGCCTTCGTGGATATCGGCGTTCATCAGGACGGGTTGGTCCATGTCAGTCAATTGGCGGATCGGTTCGTCAAAGACCCGCATGAGGTGGTCAAAACCGGTCAGGTCGTGAAGGTACGAGTTGTCGAGGTTGACGTCCCCCGCAAACGGATTGGCCTCACCATGCGCAAAGATGGCGGGGCGCAGCAACGGCGCGGAGCGCGCTAGGCTCAGCCGTTCTGGTAGTAGAAAGACAGTTTGCGGCTGACACCACCGGGCGGCGGCGGGAAAGGTGCGGCCCCCCTGACCTGCTCCTTCGCAGCCCGATCCACCTGGTCCGAGCCCGAGCTGGTGATGACCTCGACCCAGGCCAATGAGCCATCCGGGTCGATCTGAAAGAACACCTGCGCATAGCCGCGAACCGGTGCGTAAACCTGAGGCGCGCGGTTCAGATGCACCAGAACTTGTCCGGCATAGTTGGTCGTGGTGGAATTGCCCGGCCCTCGCCCGCCGGACTGGTTGCCCCGGTCATTGCGGGTGAACGCGTCAATCCCTTCGCGCTGATAGGCCGCCAATGGGGATTCAATGGTTTGTTCGGGGAATTTCAGGTTGTCGAAATTGCGCGTACCGGGCAGCGCAGGTTGAACCTCGTCCGAGGGCGTCCGATTGGGCAAACGCGGCCGAAGAGAAGTTGCCACCGCCTGCTCGGAGCCTTCGCTGTCCTCCACAGGTTCGGCTTCTTCCGGTAAAGGCTCCACCGCGATTTCTGGCTCAACAGCCTCTTGTTCCAGCGGCACAGGCGCAACCTCGACGGGCGGCAACGCGGCCAGTTGCTCGGCCTCTGGCGTTTCGACCGGCTCAACCGGCTCTGCGGCACTGGCTTGCGGGATTTCGACGACATCAGATGGCTCGGCCAGTGGCGTTGCGTCGACCTCATCACTTGCTGCCGTTTGCGTCTCCGACTGGTCAACGGATTCGGTCACCTCCGGCTCTGGCACCTCGGCCTGACCGCCATTGGAGGCGCCGGTGTCGGGCGCGAATGTCTGCTCTTGCGGATCGGGCGAAGCAACCAGAGCTTCGCTTGTCGGAATCTCCGCTTCTTCGGGCTCAGGCGAGGTTTCGAACGGAGGTTCGGGCACCTCCGCTTCTTCTGGCTCGATCGGTTCGGGTACCCGTTCGGCCAAATCCTCAAAGGCCGTGCCGAGGGTCACCGCATCTTCATCATCGCCCACAACGCTTGGCGAATTGGTCAAACTGGCTGTGGTCATGCTCAGCCCCAGAATATGCACCAAGAGCGAAACCAGAACGGCCACAGCGGCGATGATGGCCGAGGTGCGGATCATTCGATTGCCTGCTGGGTGACCAGAAAGACCGATTTCGCACCTGCACGCCGCAGCGCACCTGTCACCTCGATCAGACGCGGGCCCGAGGCCGCGCGGTCTGGCACGATGCGGACCTCTTCGCCCTCATGATCCGCCATGTATGTTTCCGCGTCCGTGGCCTGCCCGCGAAAGCTGAGCGATCCGTCTGCATGCAGGACCAGCGCATCCGGCGGCTCACGCCCCTCCAGCTCTGCGGTGTCGACCAGCTCAAGATCAGGGTCCAAAGGGGGGGCCACGGTGCCGGCGATCAGGAAGAAGACCAGCATCAGGAACACCACATTGATCAGCGGGATCGTGGAGTCGCGTCTGCGGCGCTGGGGTGTCTGGCGGATCATCGGCCTACTCCAACACCGTCACGGTCAACCCGTCGCGACCTCGTAGAGGAACCAATACATCGACAAGGCGTTGCGCCGAGGTATCGGCGTCGAGGCTGATCAGAACCTGCCCGGTTTCAACTTGCGTCAGCAGATCTGCCAAGGTGATCGAGGCCCCGTTCAGAACCAACCGATCCGGACCAAGCTGCAGAAACACTCGGTCCGCCGGTGCCGAGCCCGCGCCACTGCCAGCGGCGGCCTGCGTCAATTCAATCTCAGCAAATCGCGAGAAGGTGGAAGAGAGCATGAAGAACAGCAGCAACAGAAAGATGACGTCGATCAGCGGCGTCATCGACAAGGGGCGTCTAACAAAGGGCGCCGTGTTACGCATGTTCAGGGGCGGCGCGCGGGATCTGTGCCCCGGCCGTTGCCTGCAGCGCGTGACCGGGCACCAGAATGGTCCGCAGCGCTTTGTCCGCAAACACCCGCTCACGCGAAGTGCGGCTTTCCAGCCACGACAGAACCATCGAGGTCGGCATCGCCACCGCAAGTCCTACAGCCGTTGTCACCAGGGCGACCCAGATCCCACCGGCCAGCAGCGACGGGTCCACCGAGGAACCGGCGGTTTGCAGGCTTTGGAACGCGTTGATCATGCCAAGCACCGTTCCGAACAATCCAAGCAGCGGGGCAAGCTGCGCCACCGTGTCCAGCAGTCGAAAGCCGCGCTCCAACCCAGCAAGGGCAAGACCGGCCTCGGCATCCAGACGGTCATCCACGCCGGGGACGTCCACCCCATCCATCGCGGCCCCAACGATCGGTGCAAGGTAGCTGCTGCTGTCGTTCAACCGCGCACGCGCCGCGGCGCGATCCCCTGCATCCCAGGCAGCCAGCGCCTCGGACAGGACCTTGTGGCGACCAACACCACAAGCCGCGAACTGCCACAGTTTATACAGCGTGACCGAGAGAGTCAGAACCGACATCACGATCAAGATGCCAACGACCGGCCCGCCAAGCGCCAGAATTTCACGCAAAGTGCCCAAGAAATTCATCCCAAAAGCTCCACTTTGACCCGGCTGCTGAGGCTGAGCGTATCGCGACAGATAGTGCTATCCGCACCGTCGACCACGCAGGTATTGGCACCGTTGATCAAGGCGCGGCCCACCTGCGCGCAATCCCTTCCCGGCAGATCAAACTGCCGCACGCGCGGGCGATCCGCAGGAAGATCTCGGAAATCGAAAAGGGACAGGCTGACAACGCCGCCTTCGGTGTCGAAGATCACGGTCTCGAACACGGCCTTGTCGATTGAGACCCCGGTTCCGTTCTGCACCAAAAACGTCAGACGGCAGGCATTGCCCACATTCTGTGCTGTGTTCAATTCGACGGACAGCGCCTCAGACGGTGCGCTTTCTGACTGCGCCCAACTGACGGCTGGCGACACGGCCGCGAACAATGCCGCAAAAGCGGTGCGATGAAACGACATGGATGGGCTCCCGCTGTTTTCTTGCCATTTGAGACCTCATACCCGAGGCTGCGAACAGGTAAAAGGGCCGCTCGGGCTGTCGTCAATCAACGGGTGGTCCCAAGTTGGTGAGGATCATGTCGTCTGCCAAGGGGTTTGATGAGGTTCGAGACGCAGCGACACGGTATGCTTCCTTGAAAATCAGCGATAGTGACGCTAAATACTGTCAAAGTAACAGGATTGGAGGGTGGCATGCAGATTGCTCAATTCGCCGAAGGCGGGCTGTTTGAGCCTCGGAAAATCGCGGCGGCTCTGCGTACATCCGCCGAAGAGGTCGCCTTGACCGTGGGGTTGGGCAAGGATGCCCTGCAACGCCGCACGCGCATTCAATCCGACAAAACGCAACGCCGCCTGCGCGAACTGGTCGAAGTTCTCAACAAGGTGCAACCGCGCTTTGGCTCGGATCTGATCGCCTATGCCTGGTATCGATCGGAACCCCTGCCCGGCTTTGACGGGCGCACCGCCATGCAACTGGTCCAGGAGGGTAAGGCGCAGCAGGTGTTGGAGTACATTGATGCCGTCGATGCCGGTGTCTATGCCTGATGCCGCTTGACGAGGGCTGGTATCGTGGGCCGCTTTTTCGCGCATTAAACCCGGTCTACGCGCGCGATCCCCTCTCGGGTCGCGGGGCAGAGAAATATGATGGTCGGTTCAACGCGAAGGGAACACCTGCGCTCTACACGGCGCTGGACCCGGCCACGGCCCTGCGCGAGGCCAATCAGGTCGGGGACTTGCAGCCGACGATACTGGTGTCCTACCATGCGGATTTAGGCCCGATCTTCGACACAAGAGACGAGGCCACCTTGACCCAATACGGAATGACCGCGCCCACACTGGCCGATCCCGGTTGGCGGTCAGCCATGCTGGATCGTCGCGCTGTCCCGACGCAAGATTTGGCCTCGCAATTGATCAAGGACGGTTTTCTCGGTTTGCTGGTGCGCAGCTTCGCGCCGGGGACGACACCGGCAAACCTCAACCTCGTCCTCTGGCGGTGGAGCAGTTCGGATACGCGGCTGACCGTTGTGGACGACGAGGATCGACTGGGCAGGCTATAGAGCTCCAATCTGTCTGTGCAGTCCAAAACCCATGCGCTAAGGTGACGGTATGACTCGGTTCCGATTTTTGCTAGTTTGCATAATGTCTTGTCTGGTTCTGGCGACAGGCTCGGCCCGGGCGGCTGATCGTGTGGCCTTGTTGATCGGCAATTCCGACTACCGCGCCCCGGATATGGCCTTGCGCAACCCAGTCAACGATGTTGAGGCCTTAGGCGCAGCGCTGCGAGAGCTTGGCTTTGCCGTGACCGAGGCTACCGACCAGAACGCAGCCTCGATGGATCGGGCCGTCCACGCCTTTGGGCAAGCGGCGCAAGGCGCTGAAATGGCTGTTTTCTTTTACGCCGGTCACGGGGTTCAGATCGGCGGTCAGAACCACCTGATCGGCACGGAATTCTCGGGCAGTGACCTGAACGCACTCAGCCGGAGTTCGATCACCATCGACCGCGTGCGCGATGTGCTTGCCAAGGCTGGGCCGGATGTCGGCATCCTTCTGCTGGACGCCTGCCGCAACAACCCGTTCTCGGAGAGAGGGATGGTCGAACAGGGCCTCGTCCGCATCCGAGGCGGTGCAGGTTTGCTGATCGCCTATGCCACTGACCCCGGCAACGTGGCGTATGACGGGCTGGGCGACAACAGTGTCTTCACCTCGAGCCTGCTGGATCATATTGCAACGCCAGATCTGGATGTGCGGCTGATGCTCGGTCGGGTGCGTCAGCAAGTGGTTTTGGACACAGAAGGCCGCCAGATCCCTTGGGTCGAAGAATCCGTTCTGGATGAACATAGTTTTGCGCCGGGTTTGCCCTCAGCTGGTCCCACGGACGCTTTTGAGGCCGATATGGCACATTGGCGGAGCATTTCCGCAAGCAGCGATCAATCTGACTTCAAGGACTATCTGCAAACATACCCCGATGGCCTGTTCGCCGCTTTCGCGCGTGACCGGATTGAGCTGCTGAGGAACACCGAAACCGCCCCGGCCGCGCCGATCAGCGCCACGCTGGCTGCTGCGGAACCCGACAAGCTGGCCGCGGCCCTTTCCACCCTTGGGCTGATGCCAGATGGGCCAAGCCGGAACCTGGAACCGGCCCTCGATCAGTATCGCCGTCGCTTGCCGCTGCAGGAAACCGCAACGCCAGAGCGTCTGTTTGAAGACGCCGCCGAAGTCTCGGTCTTTCTGGCCGCCACGACATTGCAGAGCCTGCGCACAGATATCGTTGCACTGCGCAGTGTCGAACGCACTCTGGCTGTTGCTGAAAACGCCTTGGGTCAAATCGAAGAGATCGCCCGCTCGGACCCTGCCGCGCTGCCGGTACTGCAACAGGCCCGCAATGATATCTACGACATCTATCGCTCACGCGGTGTCATTCTAAGGCGGCTGGATCAAAGCCGCAGTTATTATGATGAACTTTTGACCCGCGCCGTGGTGTTCTTTCCATCCGAGCCAGGCGCAGATTTCTTTGACGCTGCAGCAACTTCGCGTAACCTCGGGCAAGCTCACGCGCGCCTGAGCGAGGATGCCGCATTGTTTCTGCGCCATGTGGCGCAGGCAGAAGACAGTAAAAAAGGGAGTTATCAATGGCTGGCAGATCTTATTCCACCCGGCTGATCGCCTCCGTGTTAGGGGCATCGTTGGCTCTGTCCGCCTGCGGTGGCAGCAGCGAGCCGGAAACGCTGAGATCCGTAGGCGCTGGATCAAGCCAGGCCGAGGCCGATCTGGCAAAGCAAGCGGCAGCCTTGCAAAAGACAATCCTGCAAGGGGCGATTGCAGGTGGTGTAGCGGGTGGCGCGATCGGCTTTGGGCTGGGCGGTTCTGACGACGTAGGCACAGGCGTCGCCCTCGGACTGGGTGCTGGCGCTCTGGCAGGCACCTATGTGGCCTATGTGCAGCGCAGCTATGCCGGGCGCGAAAGACGGTTGCGTCAGATCAAATCCGATCTGGACCGGAACGCCGCCGAAATGCAGACCACGTTGAACGTGATGAACGAAGTTCTGGTGGCTCAAAAAGCCGAGTTGGACGCACTGAACGCCCGCGCGGCGGCAGGCACCGTAGATCAGGCCGAGTTGCAACGAGAGCTGACCGAGGCCAATGGCAATCTGAAACAGATGGAACTGGCCATTGACGGGGCAACCAGACGGCAGGCGGAATTTGCTGAGGCGCGCAGCCTGACGATCAAGCGCCGCCAAACCACTTCGCCCATTGACGGTGATCTGCAGGCTCTGTCCAACCAGATTTCGCAGATGCGCGGGATCGCCAGCGATTTGGCGTCGTCGCTGTGACAGGGCAGAACATGATCACACGCATTGCTCTGCCTTGCTTTCTTTTGGCCGCCTGCCAAACCACGACAGACCCGGCGGACGGAGGGTTCTTCGCCGGAGTATCCGGCATTGCGACCGGGGCCTATGATGACCGGATCGAGGCCGCCGAGGGCGATGTGGCGACAGCTCAGGCCCGCAACGACGCATTGGCCGCGCAGATCCGATCCTCTGAGACTGAACTGGCGCAGCTGAAATTGAAAATCCTGCAACAGCGCGATGCAATTGGCGGCGGAGACCCCGCCACAGCCGCCAGAATCGACAGGGTGCTGAACGCAAAGCCCCAAGGCACCACTGCCGAGGCGCAATTGCAGGCCCTACAGCGCAGTATTTCCGAGGCCCGCGCGCTAAGTGCGGATTTGGCGCGGCTGTCGGGGTAAGCCCTGCAGCGAAGTTCAGGTTTTACGTCGTTGGAATGCCGCGATGTCGCAAATGCGCTAGCAGTGACGTAAAAACCGCCCGACAATTCCTCATGACTTGTCAGTGCATCCCAACTCGTATGGATCGCCGGGCCACCGGCTGCAACTTGGTGGCACCGCGTCGGTAACAAGCCGAACGGGCGCCATGCCCTAACTGTTACAGACGACAACGGACCCCTCCATGACAACTGCTCTGCGCCTCGCCATAGATATTGGCGGCACGTTTACCGATTCCGTCCTCGTTTCAGGCAATGAGACGATACTGGCTTCGACCAAAACCCTGACCACTCACCAAAATCCGGCCGAAGGCGCAATGGAAGGGGCGCTGCGCGTCACGCAAAGCGCGGGACGGTCCCTGGCCGAGGTGACCGGCTTCATCCACGGCACCACACTGGCCACGAACGCTCTGATCGAGCGGCGCGGGGCCACCGTGGCAACCGTCGCGACTGAAGGCTTCCGCGATATCCTCGAAATCGCCTACGAACGGCGCTATGCGCAATACGATATCAAACTGGAAAAGCCCGACCTACTTGTCCCGCGTGAGCGCTCTCTGACCGTTCGAGAGCGAATGTCCGCGACCGGTGAGGTTCTGATCGAACTGGAAGAAGGCGCTATTGACGCGCTTCTGGCTGAAATCGACGCCAGCGGGGCAGATGCGGTTGCGATTTGCCTCATGCATGCTTACGCGAACCCCACGCATGAACGTCGGTTGCGCGATGCTCTTGCCAAACGACGCCCTGATCTGACCGTGTCGATCTCATCCGATGTCAGCCCCGAGGCGCGCGAGTTTGACCGTCTCTGCACTACGGTTGCCAACGCCTATATCCAACCGTTGATGGAGACCTATCTGACCCGCTTCGTCAAAAAGTTCGAAGCCGAAGGGGTCACCTGCCCAATCCTGATGATGACCGCAGGTGGCGGGATGTGTACCGTGCAGACGGCCATGCGTTTCCCGATCCGGCTGGTCGAAAGTGGCCCTGCCGGAGGGGCTATTCTCGCCGCGCACATCGCCGCTCGGGCCGGGTTGGATCAGGTTTTGTCCTTCGACATGGGTGGCACGACTGCCAAGCTCTGCCTGATCGACAATGCCCGACCCCAAACCTCGCGGCAGTTCGAAATCGCACGGGCCGCGCGGTTCATCAAGGGCTCGGGCATGCCGGTACGTATCCCCGTGATCGAGATGATCGAAATCGGCGCGGGCGGAGGTTCCATCGCCGGGGTGGACCGGCTGGGCCGTCTGACCGTTGGGCCAAAATCGGCTGGCTCGGAACCCGGCCCAGTGGCTTTTGGGCGCGGCGGGACCGAGCCGACTGTGACCGACAGCGATATCACTCTGGGCTACATCGTGCCCGACACTTTTGCCGAAGGATTCATCAAGATCGACCCCAAGGCGTCAAACGGCGCGTTGCAACGCGTGATTGGCACGGCGTTTGAAACCGACGCGACAGGGGCCGCTGATGGGGTCAGCCGCATCGTGGATGAAAGCATGGCCAGCGCCGGGCGGATGCATGCGGTGGAATCGGGCAAAGACCTCGGGGCCCGCACCATGATCGCTTTTGGCGGCAACGGCCCTCTCCATGCCAGCCGCGTGGCCCGATCTGCGGGTGTCAGCCGGATCGTGGTGCCCCCAAATCCCGGTGTTGGCTCGGCGGTAGGGTTCCTGTTTGCACCTGTGTCGTTTGAGATCGTGCGCTCGTACTATTCTCTACTGGGTACGTTGGATTTCACGGCGATCAACGGCCTTTTTGACGATATGATCGCCGAGGCCAGCGCCGTTGTTACCCAAGGTGCCGGAGATGCACCGACCGAAATCCGACGCTCAGCCTTCATGCGCTACAGCGGTCAGGGGCATGAGATTGAGATTTCGCTGCCCGACCGCACACTTACCCCCGAAGACCTCGCCCCGCTGACCGAAGCGTTTGAAACGGAGTACCGCAAGCAATTCTCGCGCCCCGTTCCGGGCATGCAGATCGAGATACTGAACTGGGCTGTGCAAGTCGCGACTCCGGACGCTGTCGTTCCCGAACTGCTTGCCAGCCCGGCGGTGACCACGATGACGCCTTCAGAAACCCGACCCATCATTTGTGATGTAGACGGGCAGAGGAAACAGGCTTGTTTTGTGGCTCGTGCCAATCTCAACCCCGGCGACCACATCTGCGGCCCCGCGCTGATCCATGAACCACAGACGACGACGCTCGTCTCAGCCGATTTTTCGGCCCATGTGGATGCCATCGGAAACCTCGTCCTGATCCGGAACCAGAAAGGAGGCACGCAATGACCCCTGCCCGACTACAAGTGATGTGGAACCGGCTGCTGGCGGTTGTCGAGGAACAGGGCCAAACCCTGATCCGCGCCGCCTTTAGCCCGATCGTGCGCGAATGCGGCGACATTTCTGCCGGGATTTTCGACGTGAACGGCCGGATGCTAGCGCAAGCCGTCACTGGCACGCCGGGCCATATCAACACCATGGCCGAAGCCGTTCAGCACTTGCGCACCGCCTTCCCGGTTCAGACGATGAAACCCGGCGACATCTATATGACGAACGATCCATGGCTCGCCTCGGGTCACTTGAACGACTTCCTTTTGATGATGCCCGCGTTCAAGGATGGCAAGGTCGTCGGCTTCACTTCATGCACCTCGCATCTGGTTGACCTAGGCGGGCTGGGCATGGGGCCTGAGGGTTCGGACATTTACGACGAGGGCCTGCTGATCCCGCCCTGCAAATTGGTCGAGGAAGGCACGCCGAACGCCCTTCTACTGGACATCATCCGCGCCAACAGCCGTGAACCGGTGGCTAATGAGGGCGATATCTACGCCTTGATCGCCTGCTGTGAGGCTGGGGTGAACCGGCTGGTGTCTATGATGGAGGAATTCGGCATCGACGATCTGGACGCACTGGGGGCCTACATCATCGAGACCTCACGCCGGGGCACTCTGGCCGCCATCGCCGAGGTGCCTACTGGCGTCTATAAGAACGTCCTGAAGATGGACGGCTATGAGAATGAACTGGAACTGCACGCCACCCTGACCGTCACCGCCGACGGGATGCATGTGGATTTCACTGGCACCTCCGGCTGTTCGCGCAAGGGCATCAACGTGCCGCTGAACTATGCCACTGCCTATACCGTTTTTGCCCTGCGCTGCATTGTCGGGTCGGACATTCCCAACAATGCAGGCTCTCTGGAGCCGTTCACTGTCGATGGTCCCAAGGGCTGCATCCTGAATGCGCAGCGGCCGGTGCCCGTCGCGATGCGCCATACGCTGGGTCAGGTGACCCCTGATTTGGTTCTGGGCTGCCTGCATCAGGCCCTACCCGATCAGGTCCCGGCCGAGGGCGCATCCTGTATGTTCGACCTGCCCATGCGCCATGCACCTGAGGTCGCCCGTGACGGAGGCCGCGAATTCGCGGTGGAGCCCGTGCATAACGGCGGCACGGGCGCGCGGCCTCATGCGGATGGGTTGTCGGCAACGGCCTACCCTTCGGGCGTGTTCGGCAGCCAGGTGGAGATCACCGAAAGCGTCGCCCCCGTCACGATCTGGCGGCGCGAGCTTCGGCCAGACTCGGGCGGTGCGGGCAAGTACCGCGGCGGGTTGGGGCAGCGGATCGAGATGACCTCGGCCAACGGCGCGCCCTTCATAGTCTTCCTTTCGGTCGAACGGCTGAAATTCCCCGCGCTTGGTCGGATGGGTGGCCAACCTGGAGCGCCCGGACGCATCCGGTTCCGCGACAGCGACGCTGACATCCCCGGCAAGGGCGAGCTTCGGGTTGAAGACGGCGACTACCTGATCTTTGAAACCCCCGGAGGGGGCGGCTTCGGCGACCCGACAGACAGGAATCCTGACGCGCTGGCACTTGATCTCAAGCGTGGTCTGATCAGCGCCGAAGGGGCCAAAGCATACGGAGGAGGCTCATGATCCGGCCCGTCCCTCATGTTGGCGCCATGGCCGCCTATGCGCTGGCCGATCTTGGCGGTCCTCAGACGATTTCACTGGCCCAGAACGAAAGCGCTTTTGCCGCCAGCCCTGCCGCAATTGCCGCCGGACACGCGGCGATGGCCGACATGCCACTCTATCCTGATCCGGAATGGCCGGACCTCCGCGCAGCGATAGCCGAGGTGCATAGGCTGGACCCGAGCAACATCCTTTGCGGCGCGGGATCGATGGAGCTGATCGGTTGCCTGATCCGCGCCTATGCCGGGCAAGGGGACCGCGTGCTGGGTACAGACTACGGCTACGCCTTTGTTGCCTCAGCGACCGCGCAGGTGCAGGCGGATTATGTCAAGGCGCGTGAGGTCGACCTGACTGTTTCGGTGGATGGCATTCTGAGCGCAGTCACTCCAGAAACCCGCATCGTCTTCGTCTGCAATCCGGGCAACCCGACCGGAACGGTGATCCCGAACACGGAAATTCTGCGCCTACGGACCAGCCTTCCCAAGAATGTTCTGCTGGTCGTCGATCAAGCCTACGCCGAGTTCTCGGATGCCGAACATGAACCGGCAGAGATATTCGCTATGATTCAGCGCGGCGATACGGTCATCACCCGAACGTTTTCCAAAGCCTATGGGCTGGCGGGCGCTCGGGTCGGATGGGCCTATGCTCCGCAGGATATTGCAGCAGAACTGCGCAAGTTGTTGAATCCCAACAATGTCTCGATCCCCTCGCAGGCTGCAGCTGCCGCTGCAATGCGTGATCAGACGCACATGCGAGAGGTTGTGGCAACAACTGCCCAAATCCGCGATGAGTTCACCGAAGATTGCCGCGCTTTGGGGTTAACCGTCCTGCAAAGCCACACAAATTTCGTCTTACTGCGTTTTGCTGCAGTTGATCAGGCGCTGCGGGCCGATGCTGCTTTGCGCGCAGAACACCTGCTGATGCGCGGGATGGGCGGTTATGGCCTGGGCGATTGCCTCCGCGCCACGATTTGCACACCAGACGTGATGAACCGCGCCCGCGATGTGCTGAAAGGAGTGCTGACATGACCGAGACCCGAACCGCGGCCAAGATCGGCGTTCTGGTGCCTTTCACCAATACAAATCTGGAGCCGGATCTGGCATTGATGCGCCCGCCCAACACCACGCTGCATTTCCAGCGCATGGGCGGGTATGACGTGGACGAAATCCCCGGCTCGGATCAGATGGCTGGTCTGGGCGCGTCGGATATCAGCCATGATTTGCGGATGATTTCTGGCGTGCGGCCCGACATCGTTCTTTACGGCTGCACCTCGGCCACGCTGACCCACGGCCCATCTTTCGACGCCGAGTTGGCCGAACAGATCAAATCCGGTGCCAATGCCAAATCAGTCACAGCGGCCGGTGCTCTGATCGCCGGCATTCAGGCGCTGGCGGCCCGCAAAGTCGGCTTTTCGTCGCCCTATCTGGGCGAGATCAATACGCAGGCCATGGCGTTCATGGCCCAAAACGGGATCGAAACGGTCAAATGCGCCGATGTCGGCCGCGAATTGGGCAATTACGGTCAGGGAGAATTGACCCCGGGCGAAGTCTTCGACCTGGCCTGCCAGGCCGACCACCCACAGGCCGAGGCGATCGTTCTGAGTTGCACCGATATGCGGTCCGTTGAGGCCATCGAACGGATTGAAGCCGCGCTAGGCAAACCCGTTGTCACATCCAATCAGGCGATGATGTTCTACTTGCTGCGCGAACTTGGCCTACCACGGCATCAGGGGCTACCGGGGCGATTGTTCGACTGTGTTTGAGGGGCTAGGACCCGGACGGAGCGTCATAGATCAACGCCCCAAGATCCGAGAATGCCGATGCCGAATCTCTCAACCCCAGTATCGTGTCGCGTATGGACGTGGCCCTTGTTTCGCCGAGCGACGGCACCGCGAACTCCATGAATTTTGCGACCACTTCGGCTTGATCCATCGGGGCCTCGGGGCCGCCGCGCGCATGGACGTCGCCAGTTTCCAGCACCCGCCCGTCGTGCAAGCGGATCGTAACATCGGCGATGCGACACTCGGGGAACCGAGCCGAATGGCGCGCGTCTTCGGCAACGGAAATACGTTCCAACAAAGACGCCACCAAAGGATCAGACAGACCCGCGCCCGAGATATGCTCAACCCCGATCCGCCCATAGGCCATCATCACTGCCACCGCAAATGGCAGCGAATACTGCGCCTTTGAGGTGTCGTCGGGCATGCCCTGAAACAAGCAGGCGCTCTCGCGGAAGGTATTGACCTGCACCGAGTCGATATCTTCATGGCTCAGGTCATGGTCGCGCATGAGCTGACGGACAGCGTCGATCGCAGCGTGTGCCCAACGGCAGATCGGGTAAGGTTTCACATATTGATGCTGCATCTGCCAGAACTGGCCAAGGTCCTGCCAATGGATCGTGACCTCTTCGGCTTCGATTGTGATCGCCGGCGCGCCGGTAAAGCCTTTCTCGGCCAAAACCGCCGCAGACACACCGACCAAAGCCCCCCAGCCCGATCCGTCATGCAGCATTGTGGGGTTGGCGATCTCGCGCATCATCTGGCTGCGGGGGCCGTGATATTCAGCGATGCCCATGGCCTGCCGCAATTGGTCCACTCCCAACCCACGCAACCGAGCCGCGACGGCCACGACGCCCAAGGCGTTCCATGCCCCTGACGTGTGATAGTCGCTGACTGTATCATGCAGAGAAATCCCGGCGCGCCCAGCGACCTCATACCCGATGGTGACAGCGGTCAGAGCTTCGGGACCCGAGAAGTCCGGCAACGTTTCCGCCAGCGCACAAAGCGCCGGGACAACAACGACACCGATATGCCCTTTGGTCGGGTTATACCCGTCATGCCCATCCAGATTGTCAGTCTGCGTTGCGGCAGCATAGGCAGACCCTGCGGCGCTGACCCGGCGGCCATCAAACAGCATCCGCGCGCTGAGCGCCTGATCACCTGCCCCGTAGAGCGCAAAAGCGGTTTCTCTGGCGATACTCCCAGCCGCCATAGGACCTGACGCTATCGTAATGCCCAGCGTGTCGAGCAGCATTAACGCGGCGGCGTCAAGCGTCGCATCGGGGATATCCTCGGGTGTTATACCTAGGGTAAAATCAGCAACTCTTTGGAAGGTATCTGTCACGGCCTGCTCCTAGCTCAACACCTCTCAAGGCAGGTTAGGAGGTTTCGAATGGGATGGCACGAAAACAATTGAGAACGAACGGTCCGGCGTTCTAGTGTCGGACCGCCCCATGTTTAAGGTCAGAGGGTTACTGCCCCATCGGATCAACCAGCTTGTTCAACACACGGTCTTTTGTGACCTGACCGATGATCGCCCCGTTCTCGATCACGCCAACCGGTGCGTTGTTCTGGTCAAAGCCCTGAATGACGTCGCGAATATCCGTATCCGCATCAACCGAGCGGTCCGGCGTGCCGGTCGCAGGCTCCATCACATCCCGCGCGCGCAAAACGCCCAGAGGGTTCATATGCGCAACGAAATCGGCTACATACTCGTCCTCGGGTTTTGAGTAGATCTCGGACGGGGTGCCGCATTGCACGATGCGACCGCCCTCCATAATGGCGATGCGATTGCCGATCTTGAAGGCCTCATCAAGGTCATGGGACACAAAGATGATCGTGCGTTTCAGCTTTTCCTGAAGGCGCAGCAGCTCATCCTGCAGCTTGGTCCGGATCAGCGGATCGAGGGCCGAGAACGGCTCATCCATCAACAGGATCGGTGCCTGAGTGGAAAAGGCTCGGGCCAGACCGACGCGTTGTTGCATACCGCCCGAAAGCTCTCCGACCTTACGGTCGGCCCAGTCAGACAGACCGACCAGAGCGAGCTGTTCATCGGTGCGCTGCAACCTCTCAGTGCGGGACATGCCCGACAGCTCCAGCCCTAGCCAAACGTTTTCACGAACCGTGCGCCACGGCAGCAGTCCGAATTGCTGGAACACCATCGCAATATGGTTCTGACGCACCCGGCGCAGGGTGCGGGCGTCGGCGTTGGTAACATCCACCATCTCCGATCCGTCCGAGACCCGCACCGCGCCGCGGATCACCGGGTTCAACCCGTTCACTGCCCGCAGCAACGTGGATTTGCCCGAACCAGACAGCCCCATCAGCACCAGCGTTTCGCCCTCATGCACGGTCAGCGAGCAATTGTGGACGCCCAGCACTTGCCCGCAGGCCTCTTTCACCGTTGCGCGGTCTTTGCCCTCGTCCATGAAGGGCAACGCGCTTTTGGGGTCGTTGCCGAACGCGATTGAAACATTGTCAAATTCAACTGCGGTCATGGATCAATGCTCCACTCTGAGGACGCGATCGAGGATGATCGCCACAACAACGATGACAAAGCCGGATTCGAAACCAAGGGCCGTGTTCACCTGATTGAGCGCCCGCACGACCGGCACACCCAAGCCGTCAGCGCCAACCAGAGCGGCGATGACAACCATCGACAGCGACAACATGATGGTCTGGTTCAGCCCTGTCATGATCTGCGGCAGCGCGTAAGGCAGTTCGACCTTCCACAGGGTCTGGGATTTGGTCGCACCAAAGGCCTCGGCCGCTTCAAGCAGAGGGGTCGGGGTTGAGGACACACCCAGATGGGTCAGGCGGATCGGAGCGGGCAAAACGAAAATCACGGTCGCGATCAGGCCCGGCACCATGCCGATACCAAAGAACACGATCGCGGGGATCAGATAGACGAAGGTCGGCAGGGTTTGCATCAGGTCCAGCACCGGCCGCATCGCCACGTAAAGCTTGGGCCTGTGCGCCGCCGCGATGCCAATAGGCACGCCAATCGCCATACAGACCAGACAGGAGGATAGAACCAGAGTCAGGCTTTCCGTCGTTTCTTCCCAATAACCCTGATTGAGAATGAACAGGAACCCCAGCGCCACGAACAGGCAAACCTTCCAATTGCGCTGCAACAGCCACGTGATACCCACGAAGACGCCCACAACGATCAAAGGATGCGGGGTTTGCAGCACCCACAATATGCCATCAATCAGCGCCTCAAGAACCCAGGACAACCAATCGAAAAATGGCTCCCCTATCTCTTGGAGCCATTCAAAAACCGCTCGGGCCGTCTTGCCGACGGGTATCTTGTTGTCGGTCAGCCAATCCATCTGTCTGCCTTTCAGAGTATTCCGGGCCTGAGATCAGGCCACAAAAAAGCCCTCCGCCACAGACGCGCGGCGAAGGGCGTTTAAGGTTATTGACCCAGTGCTGCGCTTACTGCGGCGACTGCGTCACCACCGTCGCGGGTCGTGACACCGTCCAGCCATGGGGTATAGGCATCCGGGTTGGCTTTCAGCCATGCGCTGGCTGCGTCCGCCGGATCTTCGCCACCATCCAGAATCGCGGCCATGATCTCGTTTTCCATTGCCAGCGAGAATTCCAGGTTGTTCAGTAGCGCGCCAACATTCGGGCACTCTTCTGCATAGCCTTTGCGGGTGTTGGTGAACACGGTCGCGCCGCCGAAGTTGGGGCCAAAGAACTCATCGCCACCGGTCAGGTAGGACATCTCGAAATTGGCGTTCATTGGATGGGGTTCCCAACCCAGGAACACGATCGGATCGCCCTTGCGCGAAGCGCGGTCCACCTGCGCCAGCATGCCTTGCTCGGAGCTTTCAGCGACTTCGAAACCAGAGAGGCCAAACGAATCGCCATCGATCATGGATTGAATCAGACGGTTGCCGTCATTGCCCGGCTCGATTCCGAAGATTTTGCCGTCCAGAGCATCGGAGTGTGTTGAAATATCAGCGAAATCCTTGATGCCCAGCTCGGCGGCTGCAGCGTTGACGGCCAGAGTGTACTTGGCGCCTTCCAGGTTCGCGCGCACTGTTTCAACCGTTCCCGCCTCGCGATACGGCGCGATATCGCCTTCCATGGTCGGCATCCAGTTGCCCAGGAACACGTCGATATCGCCTTCAGCCATCGAAGTGTAAGTCACTGGAACGGAAAGGATCTTGATCTCGGTATCATAGCCCAGAGCGTCAAGAATCGTTGTCGTTGCGGCAGTGGTCGCCGTGATATCGGTCCAGCCGACATCCGAGAATACGACCTCGTCGCAATTGGCCAATGCCGCCCCGGCAGATGCCAGAATGGCAAGGGTTGAAATGGTTGTTAGGGCTTTCACTGGAGCCTCCCTGTTTTTTTGATTGACTGGTTAGTTAGGAAAAATAAATGGCACATAGTCAAGTCTAATTGTTCACATGCAGCCGGATTCAGGCAACAGTTTCTGTCGCACGCTGAACAATTCATGGATTAGGTGGCATGGATTTCGGTTTGGCTGCGTGCGGTTTGTGGCGCAGGTTTGAGTTGCAGACGCCCCATGGGGCAGGCGTGTCCTAATTCAATATGACACAAGCATGCAATCCGTTAGCAGGCCTACCCGGGAACCGTTGGGCGCAGCTACTTAGGTGTTGCGGCCCCATCAAAGACGGAGCCGCGGAGAGGCGTCAGACCCCCAGTTTTGCTTAATTGCCCTTCCAGACAGGATCACGCTTCTCCGCAAACGCGCGCGCGCCTTCCATCTGGTCCTCACTGGCATAGAGAGTATCGACGCTGCGCAGCTGCCTTTTGGTAATTCGGTTCATGGCGTCCTGAAACTTGCTGTCTTCAGCATCGCGAACAACCTCTTTGATCGCGGCATAAACCAGCGGTGGGCCCGAGGCCAACAGGCGGGCGAGTTCCCACGCGCGATCCATCAGTTGATCCGCGGCCACGATCTCATTCACCAAACCCCAGCGGTTGGCTTCCTCCGCGTCGAACCAGCGGCCCGTCAGCAGCAGCTCCATCGCGATGTGGTACGGGATGCGTTTTGGTAATTTGACGCTGGCCGCATCCGCCACGGTGCCCGAGCGGATTTCCGGCAGGGCAAAACTCGCATGGTTTGCGGCGAGGATCATGTCGGCCGACAGCGCAAGCTCCAACCCTCCCCCGCAGGCAATGCCGTTTACAGCTGCGATGACGGGTTTATTCATGTCGCGCAATTCCTGCAGACCGCCAAAACCGCCAACGCCATAGTCCCCATCGACCGCATCTCCATCGGCTGCGGCTTTCAGGTCCCATCCGGGGCAAAAGAACTTCTTTCCGGCACCTGTCAGGATCGCGACGCGCAGGTCCGGGTCGTCGCGGAACTCGGCAAAGACGTCGCCCATGATGCGGCTGGTGGCAAGATCAATGGCATTGGCCTTGGGCCGGTCCAATGTGACCTCAAGGATCGCGCCGTCGCGGCGGGTTTTGATCGGGTCCATATCTCAGGCCTTTCTGATGAGGGCATCCACGGCCACCGCCTTGTCGGGCGTGCAGAGGAGCGGGTTAATTTCGACCTCGCCAAGCGTGTCGGCGTTTCGCATGACATAGGCCTGAACGGCCTCAACAGCGGCCACGATGGCATCCATATCAGCCGCCGGTTGACCACGATAGCCTGCCAGAAGCGGTGCAATCTTCAATTTACCCAAGGCGTTGCGGATGTCATCAGCAGAACTGGGCGCCAGCAAGGAGGCGGTATCGCACAGCACTTCGGTCAGAACACCGCCTGCACCCAGGGTCAGGACAAACCCGTGTGCTGGATCGCGCACCACGCCTACAAGAAGCTCGGCCACTGTTCCGGTGATCATCTCTTCGATCAGAATTTCAGGGGTGCCGATATCTGCGGCGACGTCGGCCACGTCTTCGGCAAGAACACCCAATCGCACAGCCGCGTGTTCTGACTTATGAGCCAGCCCCACGCCCTTGACCGCAAATGGCGCGTCCATGTCCTGAGCGGCAGCGCGCGCCTGGTCGGCACCTGCGACTGTGCGGTTCTGCGGGATGCGCAGTCCACACTCGGCCAGAACGCGTTTGGACTCGCCTTCGGTGAGTGTCCTTTTGGCCTCAGCCGTTCCGGGCAATGTGACCGGTTTGTCCGAAGGGTCTGTGATCTGGCCTGCCGCTTCGGTTGCGGCAAGAGCTTCGCGCAGCCCCATGAAGGGCACCACGCCGCCGTCCATAAGCTCTTGCGCTACATCTTCGGGCATCAACTCGGGCAAAGTCGCGGCAACAGCAAATCGCGCGCCGGTCTCCGCACGCACTTTCATCGCAGCACGAGAGGCGTAGGCCCAGTCGCTCGCATCCGTGGTCGGATAGTCGAGGATCGAGAACGTCAGATCGATGTCGTCTCCCGTCATCCCAGCCCAGGCTTTCGCCATCGCCGCTTCATCGCGCCAGATATAAGTGTGGTAGTCCAGCGGATTATTCAGCGCCACCATCGGACCGAGTGCCTCTCGCAGGCGGGCTTTCTGACCGTCGCTTAGGCGGGGGAAGGACAACCCAGTTCCAACGGCCATGTCCGCGATCAGGCTGGCCTCACCCCCGGAACAGCTTATCGAGGCGATGTTGCTGCCTGAAAACGGGCCATAGCAATGCAGCAGTTTCAGCGTCTCCAGAAAATCAGGCAACGCCGATAGGCGTGGGATGCCGAGCCGCTCCAAAAGGGCCTGCGCACCTGCGTCGCTTCCCGCCAGAGAGGCGGTATGCGACACGGTCGCGGCCTGAGCCTGTTCGGACGCGCCGACCTTGAGCGACACCAGAGGGATACCTTTGGAGTGGGCCTTCTGGGCCAGTGCCTCCCATTCGCGGATGTCCTTGAAGCCTTCGATATGCAAACCAACGGCACTCACACGCGGATCGTCCAGCAAGGCCGAAGCGATCTGCGCCTGACTGGTTTGCGCCATGTTCCCACAGGTCACCATATAGGCGATGGGCAGCGCGCGTTTCTGCATGGTCAGGTTGATCGAAATATTCGAACTTTGCGTCAGGATCGCCACGCCAGAGTCGACCGGCTTGGCCCCGTGTTGGTCGGGCCATAGCAAAGCCCCGTCCAACGCGTTGATGAAACCATAGCAATTGGGTCCCAGAATGGGCATGTCGCCCGCAGCTGCGACCAGTTGTGCCTGCAGATCGCCGCCTGTGTCATCCTCGGCCACGGCCTCGGAAAAACCTGACGCAAAACACACCGCACCACCGGCGCCAGTGGCAGAAAGGATGCGAACCGCCTCAATCGTGGCATGGCGGTTGATGCCGATGAAAACGGCGTCAGGCGATGCTGGCAGGTCTTCGAGACTGGCATAGGCCCTATGGCCAGAGATCTCGGTCGCTTTGGGATGAACAGGCCAGATCTGTCCCGCATAGCCCATACGTTCAGACTGTAGAATGACCTGCTGACACCAAGCACCACCGCCGATCACAGCGATGGAGTTAGGGCGCAAAAGCCGGGTGAGGTCTTTGGTCATCGTCAGGCGCCCAACGGACGCAGAAGATCACGGCTGATGATATGGCGTTGGATTTCGCTGGTGCCATCCCAGATCCGCTCAACCCGTGCGTCGCGCCAGAAGCGTTCGATCGGGAAGTCGTCCATCAGACCCATGCCGCCATAGATTTGCAGCGTCGCGTCGGTGACCCGCGCCAACATTTCCGAGGCATAGAGCTTGGCCGAGGCGATTTCGCGGTTCGAAGGCAGGTTTTCGTCCAAGCGCCAGGCAGCCGACAGAGTTAACCAGTCCGCGGCATCAATCTCAGTGATCATATCGGCGATCTGGAACCCAATGCCCTGGAATTTACCGATGGGCTGGCCAAACTGTTTGCGCTCGGCAGCATAGTTAAGCGCATAGTCGAAACAACGCCGTGCCCGACCAACCGAGAAGGCCGCAACCGTCAAACGAGTCGCGTAGAGCCACTCGTTCATGACCTCGAAACCACCATCGACCTCGCCCAGAACCTGCGCGTCTGGCAGGCGGCAATTGTCGAAGTAGAGGATGTAGTTCTTGTAACCCTTGTGGCTGACCGAGTTATACCCCTCGCGCACCTCAAACCCGGGCGTTCCGCGATCCACCAGGAAGGTTGTGATACGCTTTTTAGGTCCTTTTGGTGTCTCATCCACGCCTGTCGCAATGAAGACGATGAAGAAATCCGCGTGTTCTGCGCCCGAGATGAAGTGTTTGGAACCGTTGATGACCCAATCGCCCCCATCCTTCACAGCCTGACACTTCATGCCCCTGACGTCCGAGCCCGCATCGGGTTCGGTCATCGCCAGCGCATCCATCCTTTCGCCACGCACAGCAGGCAGCAAATAGCGTTCGCGCTGTTCTTCGTTGCAGGCCATCAGAATGTTCTGCGGACGACCAAAGAAATGGGTCAGAGCCATCGATCCCCGGCCCAACTCGCGCTCGACCAGCGTAAAATCTAGATGCGAAAGGCCTGCGCCGCCAACCTCTTCGGGAAAGTTGCAGGCATAAAAACCCAGATCGATGCATTTCTGTTTGATCTCTTCGCCCAGCTCATGCGGCACCTGACCGGTGCGCTCAACCTCGGCCTCATGTGGGTAGATTTCGTTTTCGACAAAACTACGGACTGTCGAGACGATCATGTCCTGTTCTTCGGTCAGACCAAACTGCATGGCGCGATATCCTTGGATAGGTGATTGACGCAGGAAACGAGATTCCTCATGGTCACGGCATGCAGTTTTCGCCTCCTGGCGTGCAGAGTTGGTAAAATTTTGAGTCACAGATTTAACATTCTGCTGTTCGATGGATTCTCGAACCACTGCCTCGCCAACATGGTCGAGCCTCTGCGGGCGGCCAACACTCTGTCCCGGCAGTCTTTGTATGATTGGCGGTTCTGTTCCGTGGACGGCGAATCTGTCCACAGCTCCAGCGGGCTTGCGGTGACGCCGGATGCCGCCCTGACCGACCAGCGAGGAGATGCTCTGGTCGTGATGCCCTCCTACGGGTTCTTGCAATTGGGCACGCCCTCGACCCTGCGCGCCCTGCTGGCGGCTGCAAAAAGGCACGCGCAGGTGGCCGGACTGGATACCGGCAGCTGGTTGATGGCGCAGGCCGGGTTGCTGGATGGGTACCGCGCGACGATTCACTGGGACGAGCTTTCTCGATTTGAAGAAGCCTTTCCCGCCGTGGACGTGGTGCAAGAGCGCTACGTCGTTGATGGCGTGCGTCTGACCTGTTCCGGGGCGATGGCGGCGTTTGATCTAGCGCTTGCGCTTGTCCGCAAGGATCACGGCCCACTGTTGTCGATGGAGGTCGCCCATCTGTTTATGAGCCGCGGTCGAAGCGACCACTATGCCTTACCGATGCAAACCGAAGACACTCTGGTGAATCGCGCTCTGGCCATCATGCAGGCAAACCTTGAAACACCGCTGTCGATCACGCAGGTCGCGCGCAAAGCGGGCTGCACTCAGAAACGGCT
Organism: Ruegeria sp. AI3; assembly: GCF_056541245.1. Classification (NCBI taxonomy): domain Bacteria; kingdom Pseudomonadati; phylum Pseudomonadota; class Alphaproteobacteria; order Rhodobacterales; family Roseobacteraceae; genus Ruegeria; species Ruegeria sp. AI3. The sequence continues at coordinate 107,743 of NZ_JBQFYA010000006.1, read as the reverse complement.
GGAAATGCGCGTTCAGGCGGACCTGAAAACCACACCCCAAGCGCTCTATCGTCGGTTGCGTCTGAACCTTGCGCGCAGGCTGACCGAAGAGACCGAGCAATCCATCGCCGAAATCGCCGGCCGGTCGGGCTACGAAAATACCAGTGCTATGACTCGCGCCTTCAAGGCGGAGTTCGGGCAGACCCCCTCGGCCTTCCGCAACAGGGTGTAGTGGGACAGCGCCGCCCCAAGACGGCGCTGCTCTTTTGTCAGACGCTTAACGCGAGAGAACGCGCAGACGACTTTCAAATTCACCTCGATCCACATAGCAGCCGTGCAGGTGACGGTGACCTGTGTTGGGGTCGAAGGCCGACCGTCCATGCAGCACACGGCGGTTGTCAAAGACCACCATTTCGCCACCCCTCAGCTTGAGTTGAAGCAAGTATTTGGGGTCGCGTGTCATCGCCATGAACTTCTGATAGGCGCGGTAGTAACACGGCATCAGAGCGGGCTTGATATCAAGGAAATCCGCCAGATGCGCGTTGAAGCAGATCTCGATCACGTCGCCGTTTTCATCGCAGGTGATGACCCGTTTACGCGAGCGGATGTCCGTTTCTCCATCATGGAACCGGAACGGGATCGAGATGTCGCACAGGGCGTCAAAGGCATCGGGATCTTCTAGTTTCAGATCCTCTGCGACCGCATAGCCGTCGCAGAACAGTGACTCACCGCCCTCAGCCTCGTTGGCGAGACAATGCAGGAACTGGAACCCCGGAGGCAGTTCCTGATTGGTCAGGTCGGTGTGCAGCGGCAATGCAACCGGCGTATAGGCAAGGTTGTTCGGGTTGGGTTTAGACTTGACCTCGAAGGTCAGACCAAAATTGGTCTCGCGCAGAAACCCGATCCGGCGCGCGACGTCCATGCCAGCTTCGGTGGTATCGGCCAGATGGTCCACAATGCTCAGCCCGTATTGACGCGCTGCGATCAGCCAGTCCTTCAAAGCACTGTCTTGAGTCATAACCCCATCGGCATTCGCGCGCGGGATACCGGCGGGCAAAAGCTCGGCCCGCCATGTGACAAAACCGGTATCAGCCGGGTCAAAAGCAGGTTGGCCGGGGCGGCGATCGCGCAGCCAGTCCAGATCAAAACCGGTGGGTGCCTGATCCTCGGCCCAGACAACAAGCAGGCTGTTGTCGGACTGGAATGCCTGCACGGGTTTGATATCCAGCGCAATGGCGGTGAGGTCTGTGAGGCGCTCCTGCGTCTGCGGATGGAACCCTGCAGGGTCGTTTTCGCGCAGCCAGATGAACGGGAAATCCCCGGTCATATGGTCGGGCCAGGTGATACGCACATGTGTTTCGGCCAGTTCAACCTGAACCGGTTTCGAGAGAGTTTGAGTTGTCATGTTAATCTTTCGCGTTGAGTTGAAATTCGGGTTCAATCTCAGCGCTGGGATGGGGGCGGCCACCAATCATAGGCCTTCCTATAGGGATGCCCGGGTCGGCGGCCCAACGTCGCTGGTATTTCTAAGCTGGATGGCATGCGAACGTCTGGATTGGGGGCTATCTCTTTGCGAAGGCTTAAATTAATTTGCGGCGCAGTCAAACGGAAAACGTGCCGGCAAACTTAGAGCCTACGGCAAACTTCAACCCTGCTGTTTTGCTGAGCAAACCCTGCGGCACAAAGGTGTGAAAAGATTGACGCGCCGCCCGAAATACAGAACGGTATCACAAAATCCGACGCCCCGATCCTTGTGACGTGCCGGCGCGACAAACCAGCCTCAGTAGAGAGAGAAGACCATGCCCCAGACCGCAGACACAAACCGCCGCATCGTTCTGAACGAACGCCCCAAGGGGGAACCCGATGACAACACGCTGCGGCTTGAGACAACGGATATCCCTACTGCTGGTGCAGGAGAGATGTTGGTCCGCACCTGCTACCTGTCGCTGGACCCGTATATGCGCGGGCGGATGAATGACGCGAAGTCCTACGCCGAGCCAGTGGCGATTGGCGGGGTCATGACTGGACAGGTTGTGGGAGAGGTTGTGACCTCGAACCTCGACGGATTCGAAGCGGGTGACTATGTGCTGTCTGGTAGCGGTTGGCAGGATTATGCGATCTCGGACGGGACCGAGGTCATAAACATGGGCAAAGCACCGCAAAACCCGTCTTGGGCGTTAGGTATTCTGGGTATGCCCGGCTACACCGCTTATGCCGGGTTGCTACAGATCGGCGAACCCAAGCCCGGAGAAACCGTGGTCGTTGCCGCCGCATCCGGCCCGGTCGGAGCAACCGTGGGACAGATCGCTAAGATCAAAGGGTGCAGGGTCGTGGGCGTTGCGGGCGGAGCCGAAAAATGTGCGCATGTGGTGGAAAATCTGGGCTTCGACGCCTGTATCGACCACAAGGCTGCCGATTTCGCTGATCAATTGCGCGCCGCCTGCCCGGATGGGATTGACGTCTACTTCGAAAATGTTGGCGGCAAGGTGCTTTACGGTGTCCTGCCTTTGCTGAACGCTTTTGCGCGCATCCCGATCTGCGGCGTGGTCTCATGGTACAACCTGCCTGGCTTGCCGGACGGTCCGGATATGGGGCCTGCGATCATGGGCACGCTGCTGCGGATGAAGGTGAAGGCTCAGGGGTTCATCATCTTCGACAGCTTCCCGGCCTCACTCTACAAGGAGTTCGTCAGGGATATGACAGGCTGGATTCAGGACGGATCGGTCAAATATCGCGAGCACATGGTCGTGGGGCTGGAGGCCGCACCCGAAGCGCTAAACCAGCTGCTGCGCGGTGAGAATTTCGGCAAGATGGTGGTGAATGTCGGGGCCTGATTGCCCCGGCCAACATCCAGTTTTCACCCCACTCCGAATTAGAAATGACAGTCGCCGCGCCGAGCAGCGGCGACTGCTCTCCTTCAGGCCGTTTCAAGCCCACCAATCGCAGCAAGCGCGCTGACGATTTCAGGCACGCCCTGCCGTTGGCGCAGTGAGGCGAACAAGAACGGCCGACCCTTGCGCATGCGCGTGGCGTCTTCCTGCATCACCTCAAGCGACGCGCCTACATGCGGCGCGAGGTCGGTTTTATTGATGATCAACAGATCCGATTTCGTGATCGCGGGCCCCCCCTTGCGCGGGATTTCCTCACCCGCAGCCACATCAATCACGTAGAGCGTGACATCCGCCAATTCCGGGCTGAACGTAGCCGACAGGTTATCGCCGCCGCTTTCGATCAGCACGACGTCAATCTCCGGGTGGCGCGACTGCATCTCGGCCACAGCCGCAAGGTTGATCGAGGCGTCCTCTCGGATCGCGGTATGCGGGCAACCGCCGGTTTCAACGCCGATGATCCTGTCCTGAGGCAGGATCTGCATCCGCATCAGCGCCTCGGCGTCCTCTTGGGTGTAGATGTCGTTTGTGATCACGCCCACCGAACAGATATCGCGTAGCGCCTCAGACAGCGCGGCGGTCAGGGTGGTTTTGCCCGCGCCGACGGGGCCTCCGATGCCGACGCGAAGGGGGCCGTTCGTACTGCTCATGTTCGGAAAATCCTTGAATACTGTGTTTCATGCTTCATTGCCGCGATATCCGGCAGGAACGCCGTCGAACTGAGATCCTCCAGACCCGCGTCCCGCGCCTTTGCGGCAATCGTTGTGCAGAGGGGCGTTAGGTCCCGTATCAGCCGCTGCGCATCGGTTTGCCCCAAGGGGACAAGGCGCGTTGCGCAGGCGACCAGATTGCTCAGGAACGCCTGCAGGAACATCTCGGTAACCAATGGCAACGGCAAATTCTGCAATCGTGCCGCACGCCCTACCGCCACCGGATAAGTCAGGCGCTGCAAGTCCAAGCCCCAGACATCCCCGGTCACGGCTCCAAACGCCTGCCCGAGCAAACTGGTTTCCATCAACCGCTCAGATGAGGCGCTGAACGCGCGGGCTGTGGCGTCGATGTCGGTCAAGTCGACCGGGGTTTCGGCGGCGTAAGCCGCCCCCAGAAAAAGCGCGTCGTTCCAGCCAGAGCCATGCTCTAATACGTCCGACACCCAGGCGCCCGTATCCTGAGGGCAGGTAACCGAACCAAGTTCAATAGCGGCCTCCAACCCATGAGAATAGGCGAAGCCGCCAACCGGATAGGCCGGAGACAACCACTGCACCAAGGTTAGGATATCGGAATTAGTGAGCGTGGCCATGTGTCCTGCCATGACCATAAGCGCCGCCTTCGGGGGTGAAAGGCTCAACGACCTCTTGGATTTCTGCGCCCAGTTTCAAAAGCATATCTCGAATGACATGATCGCGTTGTATCAGAAGCCGGTCGGCTTCGATCTGACAGGGCGTGTGGCGATTGCCAATATGCCACGCAAGGTGCAGCAGATTGTCCCCGCTGATTTCCAGCAACTCTTCCGGTGCGGCGATGATTTCAATCTCGCGTCCATCCTCCAGCACCAGAACCCCACCATGGTCGAGGGATTTCGTGTGCGCCAGATCGACCAAAAAGGACTCACCATCATCGGTGGCCAGCATTTTACGGCGCAGGAAACGCCCGTCATAGTCCAGCGAGACCTGAGCGTGCGCCGGATCGTGGTGGTGATCGTGATAGATTCGGGCGGTTTTGATCGCAGTGGTCATCGTGGCCTCCTTCTTTAAATCAGAACATGAAATAGCGCTGCGCCATCGGCAGCACTTCGGCAGGTTGACAGGTGAGCAGCTCCCCATCGGCTCGGACCTCATAGGTTTCCGGGTCAACCTCGATCTGGGGCGTTGCATCATTCAGCAGCAAATCCTGCTTGCCGATATCGCGCGTGTTGCGCACGGCGACGGTTTGTTTCGCCAGTCCCAGTGTATCTCCGATCCCGCCCGCTTGCGCGGCCTCCGAGACAAATGTGATCGCCGAGTTTTCAACCGACCGGCCGTATGCTCCGAACATGGGGCGGCTATAGACCGGTTGCGGCGTAGGGATCGAGGCATTCGGGTCGCCCATCTGCGCACAGGCGATGGTGCCACCCAACAAGACCATCTCGGGCTTCACCCCGAAGAAAGCCGGGTTCCACAGGACCAGATCGGCGCGTTTGCCTTCCTCAATACTGCCGATCTGATGGCTCAGGCCATGCGCAATCGCCGGGTTGATGGTGTATTTCGCGATGTAGCGACGTACGCGCAAGTTGTCATTGTCACCTGTTTCCTCGGGCAGGCGGCCGCGTTGCTTTTTCATCTTGTCGGCGGTCTGCCATGTACGGATCAGAACCTCTCCGACCCGACCCATCGCCTGACTGTCCGAAGCGATGATGCTGAACGCGCCCATGTCGTGGAGGATGTCCTCGGCCGCGATCGTCTCACGCCGGATGCGGCTTTCGGCAAAGGCCACGTCCTCGGGGATGGATTTGTCGAGGTGGTGGCACACCATCAGCATATCCAGATGCTCTTCGACCGTATTCACAGTGAAGGGGCGCGTGGGGTTGGTCGAAGACGGCAAAACGTGGTTTTCGCCGCAGATCTTGATGATATCGGGGGCGTGGCCACCGCCTGCGCCTTCGGTGTGAAAGGCGTGGATCGTGCGGCCTTTCATTGCGCCCACGGTGTTCTCGACAAAACCGGATTCGTTCAGCGTGTCGGTATGGATCATGACTTGCACATCCATCGCGTCGGCCACCGAGAGGCAGCAATCGATGGCGGCGGGGGTCGTGCCCCAATCCTCATGCAGTTTCAGAGCGCAGGCACCTGCGTTGACCTGCTCCTCCAGCGCCGCAGGCAGAGAGGCATTGCCTTTACCCGCAAAGGCCAAGTTCATCGGAAACGCGTCGGCGGCCTGCAACATCCGCCCGATGTGCCAAGGCCCGGGTGTGCAGGTGGTGGCCAGAGTGCCATGCGCAGGGCCCGTCCCCCCTCCCAACATAGTGGTCAGGCCGGAATGCAGCGCATCTTCGATCTGCTGAGGGCAGATAAAGTGGATATGGCTGTCGAAGCCCCCTGCAGTCAGGATGCGCCCCTCGCCCGCGATGGCCTCGGTGCCGGGACCGATGATGATATCGACGCCGGGTTGAGTATCGGGATTCCCGGCCTTGCCGATTTTGGCGATGCGTCCGTCCTTCAGGCCCACATCCGCCTTGTAGATACCCGAGTGATCCACGATCAGCGCATTGGTGATAACCGTATCCACGGCCCCCTCGGCCCGCGTGGCCTGAGACTGCCCCATCCCATCGCGGATCACCTTGCCCCCACCGAACTTGACCTCTTCGCCATAGAGCAGCGCATTGTCGCCCGTCCCCCCGGTGGCGGCAGCGCCCGCGCGTTCTGCGGTCAGGTCGCGTTCGACCTCGATGACCAGATCGGTATCCGCCAGCCGCAGCCTGTCGCCAGTAGTGGGGCCGAACATCGCGGCATAGTCAGAACGTTTTATTGTTGCTGGCATCAGAGCGACCCCATGACCTTTTGATTGAACCCATAGACCTTGCGCGCTCCGCCGATCGGGATCAGCGAAACCTCTCGCGCCTGACCGGGCTCGAACCGAACAGCGGTGCCGGGGGCGATGTCCAAACGCAGCCCATGTGCCGCTGCACGGTCGAAGTCGAGCGCCGGGTTGGTTTCGGCGAAATGATAGTGCGAGCCGACCTGAACCGGGCGGTCGCCGGTATTGGCGACCATCAGAGTGATCGCCTTGGCACTTGCGTTCAGGGTGATCTCACCCTCGGCCGGGAACAGCTCTCCGGGGATCATTTGTTCAACTTCACCATCAGCGCGATTGCGGCCAGTGCGACAACCGCCAGGCCAACGCCAAGGGTCGCGTAGTCTATGCCGTGCGCATGGATATGCGTATCGGTGTGGGCGGCGGCAGGGCCTGCAACGATCAGGGCGGGGAAAAGCATACGGGTCATATCTTGGTTCCTTTGTTAGCGAATGGGGTTGTGGACGGTCACAAGCTTGGTGCCGTCGGGAAAGGTGGCTTCGACTTGAACCTCGTGGATCATCTCGGGCACGCCCTCCATGCATTGATCCCGGGTGATCACTTCGGCTCCGGCCTGCATCATGTCAGCCACAGAACGACCGTCGCGCGCACCTTCGACCACAGCGTCGGTGATCAGGGCGATGGCCTCGGGATGGTTCAGCCTGACCCCTCGGGCAAGGCGTTTGCGGGCAACTTCGGCGGCCATGGCGACCATCAGTTTATCTTTTTCGCGGGGGGTCAGGTTCATCTCAGATCATCCAGCATCGGGGAAGAGTGTTGTTGTTGAGTTGCCGCAGAACCGGCATCAGCTCACGGCGCAGGGCAAAGCTGTTTTCGGCCAGCATCCGGATCACCAGCAGATCACCATGTATCAGCGTTGCACCTGCCGTTTCGGGCAACATCTGGCGCACCGTGTCCAACTGCCCTTCGGCCGAACTGCAGGCAAAGACGACCAGCGCCATTGCACCCGCCCCGTCTGCAATATGGGGCTTCGCGAGATGGGCGTGCAGGTCGCCGGAAAATCGCATTGTATCCAAGAACAGAGGGGCTCCACCGCGCCGAATTTCGATCCGGTCCCGCAAACGGATATCCGTCAGGGTTTCGCCCATCGCCGCGCGTCCAAAGACTAAAGGCTCGACCATCAGCAAAGTCGCGTCCGGCTCCATTTCGACCAATAGTCGACGATCCAGAGCACTGCCGTTGAACAGGATTGTCTCTTGCGGCAGCCAGTTCATGCGCGCGCCAGACGCGACGGTCAGGTGATTGACGACCTGACCATAGGGGCCGGGCTGAGCCTTGTAGGCACGCTCACACGCCTGCGTCGTCATCGTCAGAGTGGTACCTTTGCCCGCTGTTCCGGTGAACCGAAACGCATCCCCACCGGTGACGCCGCCAGCAGTGTTCAGCAGAACCGCATCCAACGCGTGCGATTCAGCTCGTGGGAACAGGCACTTAAAGGAACCGGATTGGCGGAATACGTCCAGAACCGACCGCCTGCCCAACGGTTTGGTGCTGATTGACACGGCCCCCTTGGCACGGGGAGGGGTTTTGTCCGTGATGGGCGTTATATGGGCAAGTTGCGTAATTGGTCACCCCCGAGGCGTCAGTTCATGCCCTGTGTTTCGGGTCTCGGATGGCGGAAAACCATTCTCGGGTGTCGTAATCGAACACAAAACCGATGCAGGTGACCAAATTTTTGGCACACAGTCGGGCAATGGATTAAAAATTAATCAGATGCGGCTGATTTTTGCATTTACCTGACCGACAGGTTGCCAAGATTGCCGCGATGCAGAAACCGTATGGGTGCTCGTCGGGGGAAACATCTCGAAGGGTGTGTGACGGCTGCGCGAATTGGACCTCGGACACAACCGCCACACGATAACGCAACAACAGTTGCGGGGATCAGGTAGAAGAAGAGTGCGCCTTTGTGCAAGCCCTCTCTCCCGGCCCCGCCCAGGAGGATTACATGAAATCGCTCAAATCCACGCTCGCCGGATCACTGGTATTTGCTGCCATGGCCACCGCCGCACTGTCGGCTGAAGACACGATCAAGGTTGGCGTGCTGCATTCGCTGTCCGGCACGATGGCAATCTCCGAAACGACGCTGAAAGACACGATGCTGATGCTGATCGATCAGCAAAACGCCAAGGGCGGCCTGCTGGGCAAGCAGCTTGAGGCGGTTGTGGTCGACCCGGCCTCGGACTGGCCGCTTTTTGCTGAAAAAGCGCGCGAGCTGCTGACCGTGCATGAAGTGGACGTGATCTTTGGCAATTGGACCTCGGTTAGCCGGAAATCGGTTCTGCCGGTGATCGAAGAGCTGAACGGCCTGCTGTTCTACCCGGTTCAGTATGAAGGCGAAGAATCCTCGAAAAACGTCTTTTACACCGGAGCCGCGCCGAACCAGCAGGCAATCCCTGCAACCGACTATTTTCTGGAGGAACTGGGGGTCGAGAAATTCGCTCTGCTCGGCACAGACTATGTCTACCCCAGGACCACCAACAATATTCTGGAAAGCTATCTGAAGGGTAAAGGCATCGCGGACGAGGATATCTTCGTCAACTACACCCCCTTTGGTCACTCTGACTGGTCAAAGATCGTGGCGGACGTTGTTGCGCTGGGTGCGGATGGTAAGAAGGTCGGCGTGATCTCGACCATCAATGGCGATGCAAACATTGGCTTCTACAAAGAGCTGGCGGCTGCGGGCGTTTCGGCGGATGACATCCCGGTCGTAGCCTTCTCAGTCGGTGAGGAAGAACTCTCGGGTCTGGATACCACCAACCTGGTCGGCCACCTGGCCGCGTGGAACTACTTCCAGTCGGCAGATACCGACGTGAACGCCGAATTCGTTGAGACGTGGAAAGCCGCCATGGGTGAAGACCGCGTGACCAATGACCCGATGGAGGCGCATTACATCGGCTTCAACATGTGGGTAAACGCCGCCACCGAGGCCGGATCGACCGAAGTCGACGATGTGCGCGCCGCGATGTACGGGCAGGAGTTCCCGAACCTGACTGGTGGCACTGCCGTGATGCTGCCGAACCACCACCTGGCCAAACCGGTTCTGATCGGTGAGATCCAGGAAGACGGTCAGTTCGATATCATCAGCGAAACCGACGTCGTTCCGGGTGATGCATGGACTGACTTCCTGCCGGAATCGGCGGTTCTGATCTCGGATTGGAAAGAGCTGGGTTGTGGTATGTACAACACCGAGACCAAGACCTGCGTTCAGACCCTGTCGAACTACTAATCTTCTCGCAAGGCGGGTGTCATCGCCCGCCTTGCCCTAAAGACACCTCGGGTTTCACCACATGTTACGACTATTCCTTGCGGGTCTCGCAATCCTGTGCGCCTGCCTAACGGCCAATGCGCAAGAGAGCGGTTTGCAACCGATCCTGCAAGAGCATCAGGAAATCATCGCCAAAAGCTCGCGCAAGACGATCAAACCGGCGATTGATGCGATTGCCAGCAGCGGTCTACCGCAAGCGCAGGTGATGCTTGAGACATGGGCCGCCAAAGACGTGTGGATGCGCAAGTCGGACGGCCTGTTCTTTTCGGGTAAAAAGGCCGAGGGCCGTTCGTATGAGCTGACCGATTTCGACACCGGAGAGGTCGTTGGAACGTTCGAGAAATCCGACCTGAAACAGTTAAAACCCAATAGCGGCATCCGCGCGATGATCGGGACGGCTTTGGTCCAGTTCCAACTGACCGACCCGGACCGGGCAAAACGTCTGGCCGCTTTGACATCTATCCAACGCGATCCCGAAGGCGCTCTGCTGGAGCCGCTGCGCGCCTCGATTGAGGACGAACCCGATGCCGATCTGAAAGCGCAGAAGCAACGTCTCGAGCGGTTGCTGACCATCGGGTATGACGAGGATACCGCAGCACGTGTTGCTGCGATTGAAGACATGTCCGACGATCTGGGGGTGGACGTCCGCGCGGCACTGAATCCTCTGGTCGTGACGAAGCGACAGACGGGCACTGATCTACCTGCTGACGCGAATACCGCCACAATTCTAGACCCCGGATCAGAAGCCCTGTCGCGGGATGAGGCATATGACATGTTGGTCGCCAATGACCTAGCCGCACCGCGCACGTCGCCCGATGACATACGCGCCGCACTGGCCGCCAATATCGACGGCGGCCGCGTTGGGGGCATTCCTGTCGCGCAACTGAACTCTGACACCACGCGTGCTCAGGCTTACGCTGTTCTAGCGGAAGCCGGCCTCGTGCCTGCTTTGATCACCGAGGCCAACATCAATTCTGCGTTGGAAACGCATGTCTTCTTTGAGACCTATGCCGAACCCTCACCCGAAGTCACAGCCGCCGCCGAAAAGGCGCTGGAACAAATCGAGCTTAAGGTTGGCCTAAACCAGACCCTCGACCTGACGCTGGACGCGATCTCATTGGCGTCAATCTATTTCCTTGCGGCCATCGGTCTGGCTATCACCTTTGGCGTGATGGGTGTGATCAACATGGCCCACGGTGAGTTCATCATGATGGGCGCCTACACCGGCTACGTCGTACAGCAGTTCATCCCCGACCATACGCTCTCAATCATCGTTGCCATCCCGATGGCCTTCGCGGTCACCTTCGCCATGGGCGTCGCGATGGAGCGGTTGGTGATCCGCTGGCTCTATTCGCGCCCGTTGGAGACGCTGCTGGCGACGTTCGGCATCTCGATTGCCCTCCAACAGCTGGCCAAGAACATCTTTGGTACGCAGGCCCGACCGCTGACCGCGCCCGGCTGGCTGGACGGGGCGTGGGTGCTAAACGATGTGGTATCGATCAGCTATATCCGCATCGCGATCTTCGTGCTGGCGATGATCTTTCTGGGACTTTTTCTCTACATCATGATGCGCACTCGACTGGGGCTTGAGATGCGCGGGGTGACACAGAACCCGCGCATGGCGGGGTCGATGGGAATCAATCCGGGGCGGGTGAACATGCTGACTTTCGGTCTTGGCTCCGGCATCGCAGGGATCGCAGGAGTTGCGATTGGTCTGTTCGCCAAGGTCACCTCGGATCTGGGCAGCGACTATATCGTGCAAAGCTTCATGACCGTGGTTGTGGGTGGTGTCGGCAATATCTGGGGTGCGCTCGCGGGCGCAGGCATGATCGGCTTCCTGCAAAAGGGCATCGAGTGGATGAACCCGTCCAACACCCTCGCGGCACAAACCTACATGATCATCTTCATCATCATTTTCATCCAGTTCCGGCCAAGGGGCATCATCGCCCTCAAAGGCCGCGCGGCGGGGGATTGAGCCATGGAACGTAGCTTTGTCGCCAAGAACCCCTCGGTCCTGGTCTTTCTGGCCATCCTGTCCCTGTTTACCTTAGGCGTGACCGTCCTGTCCGAAGGGTTTGGGATCGGAGTGATCTCAACCAGTTTCGTCAAGACGCTGGGCAAGACCCTGTGCCTGTGCCTGATTGCCGTGGCGATGGATTTGGTTTGGGGCTTCACCGGCATCCTCTCGCTGGGCCATTTCGCCTTCTTCGGGCTAGGAGGCTACATGATCGGCATGTGGCTGATGTACGAACGGACCCGTCTGATCGTGGTCGAGTCTCTGTCGCAAGCCGAAATCCCCCCTACCCCGTCCGAGGTCGTGGACGCCATCGGGACACAGATTTTTGGCGTGGTTGGTTCATCGGACTTTCCGCTGATCTGGGCCTTTTCCCATAGCCTGACCTTGCAACTGATACTGGTCGTTTTGGTGCCCGGACTTTTGGCGCTGATCTTCGGCTGGCTGGCCTTCCGCAGCCGGGTGACGGGCGTCTACCTCTCGATCCTGACCCAAGCTATGACGCTGGCGCTTGCACTGTACCTGTTCCAGAACGACAGCGGATTGCGCGGCAATAACGGCCTGTCTGGCTTGCAGAACCTGCCCGGTATCACCGCCTCGCAGGACGTGGTGTCGGTCTGGTTCCTTTGGGCCTCTGCGCTTGCGCTTGGCTTGGGCTACATGCTGGCCGCGTGGGTTGTATCGGGCAAGTTCGGCTCGGTCATCCGCGGCATCCGTGATAACGAGGCGCGGGTGCGGTTCCTTGGCTATTCTGTCGAGGTTTACAAACTGGCTGTCTTCACCCTGACTGCCTGTATCGCAGCCATCGCGGGGGCGCTCTACTACCCGCAGGCCGGGATCATCAACCCCGAGGAAATGGCCCCCATTGCTTCGATCTATCTGGCCGTCTGGGTTGCCATCGGTGGGCGGGGCCGCCTGTACGGCGCAGTCATCGGGGCGGCTTTCGTCAGCCTGCTCAGCACATGGTTCACCGGCGGACAGGCCCCGGATATCCCGCTGGGGTTCTACACGATCAAATGGGTCGACTGGTGGCAAGTGTTGCTGGGCGTCTCCTTCGTACTGGTAACTCTGTTCGCACCAAAGGGTATCGGTGGCCTGTTCGACCTCTGGACCAACCGCCGTGCGCCGCAGCGCCACGGTGCGCCACTTGGGCCTGACGACAGCGCCCTACGCGAAAAGGAGGCAACGGAATGAGCACTCTGTTAGAGGTTAGCGGCGTTTCGGTTACCTTCGACGGGTTCCGTGCCATCAACAATCTCTCCTTCCAGATCGGCGAGGCCGAACTGCGCGCAGTGATTGGCCCGAACGGGGCCGGAAAAACGACCTTCATGGATATCGTCACAGGCAAGACGCGGCCAGACGAAGGCCGCGTGATCTGGGGCGAGAAATCCGTCTCATTGCTGCGGATGAGCGAGGCGAAAATCGCGCAGGCCGGTGTCGGCCGGAAATTCCAGAAACCTACCGTGTTTGAGGACCAAAGCGTTAGAGAAAACCTGCTGATGGCCCTCAAGAACAAACGCGGTTGGCTGGGCGTCCTATTCTATCGCCCCACGAACAGCGACCTGGGAAAGGTCAAGGAACTGGCGGATGAGATCGGCCTGAAGGACGAACTTGACCGTAAATCCGGTGAACTCAGCCACGGGCAAAAACAATGGCTCGAGATCGGGATGTTGCTGGCACAGGAACCACGCCTTCTGCTGGTTGATGAGCCTGCCGCCGGGATGACCCCGCAGGAGCGCGAACACACAACTGATCTGCTGGTTCAAGCCGCCAAGACCCGCGCCGTTGTGGTCGTCGAACATGATATGGAGTTTGTCCGCCGCCTGAACTGCAAGGTCACCGTCCTACACGAAGGCTCGGTTCTGGCCGAGGGGTCTCTGGACCACGTGACATCAAATCAGGACGTCATCGACGTCTATCTGGGGCGCTGACCGATGCTGAAACTGAACGATCTGACCCTACATTACGGCCATTCACAAATCCTCAACGGTATCTCGATGGAGGCCGAGAGGGGTGAGGTGACCTGCGTGATGGGCACCAATGGGGTCGGCAAGACCAGCCTCATCAAGGCAATCTCGGGCACCCATCCCCGCTCTGGCGGGTCGCTGACACTGGACGGAGAAGACCTTGGCCCGCTGCCTGCGCATCAGATGGCCTGGAAAGGTGTCGCTTATGTCCCGCAAGGGCGCGAAATCTTTCCGCTGCTAACAGTGCGCGAGAACCTCGAAACCGGGTTCGCCTGCCTTCCCGCAGCTGAACATTTCGTGCCGGATGAGATCTTTGATTTGTTCCCGGTTCTGGCCCAGATGCAGCATCGGCGCGGTGGAGATCTATCCGGCGGCCAGCAACAACAGCTGGCGATTGCCCGGGCGCTGATCACAAAACCCCGGCTCTTGCTGCTGGATGAACCTACCGAGGGCATTCAACCCAACATCATCCAGCAGATTGGTGAAGTGATCCGCCACCTGCGCGATCAGGGCCAGATGGCGATCCTTCTGGTCGAGCAGTATTTCGACTTTGCCTACGACCTCGCCGACCGGTTTGTCGTCCTGCGTCGGGGAGAAATCTTGCTGGAAGGCCGCAAGCAGGATGTGTCACGGGATCAAGTCCTTCAAGGCGTCTCGGTCTGACCGAGACGACGCTTTTCAATTACCGCTGTTGCGACGTTCCAGCCGCTCAAGGTTGACAACGGTCGAAAGCATAAGCCGGTCTTGGCTCCACCCGTCGGTCTCGCGCAAACTGGCCGAGCCCCAGGCCAACACAATCGCAAAGATCAGGCTGAAAGACAGAACCATCGCATGCAGCGGATGACCCCCTTTGGGTCCGTCTGCCAAAGCGATCACACGCTGTCGCAGAACCCGCTTCGCCTTGTTCCCATTGACCAGCGCAACATTCAGGACCTGTGGACGCTCGCGCGAGACAGTGCGGGCACAGTAGTCCAGCAGGCATTTGGCATAATCCACCGTATCCAGCCTGCGTCTGGCGACAATGGCCTGATCGCAACCAAGCTCGCGCAGCCGCTCAAACTGATAGCGCAAGATGTGATAGGCCGGATTCCAGAAGAACAGTGGGCGCAGAAACTCCAGCACCAGCTCCCATTCGACGTCGCCGCTGCGAACATGCTGGAACTCATGCGCAATCGCGAACCGCAATTCGTGGCGATCGTTCAGCAGGTTGCTGGGAAGGATTACGTGGCGACGGCGCAGGCCCCGCACGGCAAAGGGAACTTTGATGTGATCCGACAGACGGACATCCACCTTGGCCGAACGTTTCCACAGGAAACTGTCCAGTACCGTCTGACGAATTTGCAGCGCCGCCCAGATCACGCGGAGAACCAGCATGGCCGAGACCAATGCCAAGGCCGCGAGTGCAGCAATGGCCCAGACGGAGCTACCATCCAAAGCGGCCTCGACCCAGCGCTGGCGCGTGTTCAGCAGCGTCTCGAACTGGGTTGCAGGCAGCGCGATCTCACCCCTCAGATAGGCCGCAACGGCCACGTCGCCGATGGCCATCGGCTGACCGGGCCAGATAAGTTCGAACAGATGCGCCACCCCAAAGGCCAGCACCGGGCTGAGCATAAGGCAAAGCACCAGCGCCCTGAGCAGACGAAACTGATCGGAAAAGGACAGTCGCATCGAGGTTCGAGACAGAACAAATCGAGCTGCGAACCACAACGCGACCGATAGGATCAGAACAAAATTCAGTTCGAGATAGGCATCGAGAACCGGCTTAACCGCTGTCATTTTGCAGTCTCCTTTCTACCAATGCCCGAATATCCTCAAGATCCGCCTCGCTCAGACCCGCATCATCGACCAAGCGCGCCACCAGCGAGGCTGGTGTGTTGTCAAACAACGTCCGCGAGAGGTTCTGAAGCGAGCGGGCCTGGTACCGATCCTTGTCAAGAAGCGGGCTGTAGATCAGGGTTTTTCCGTCCTTGCGGCTTTCGACAAAACCTTTTTCGTCGAGAATACGCAGGATCGTAGCACCTGAAGTATAAGCCAGATTCCGTTCCGGTGGCAGGCGGTCCAATACATCACGCACCGAGCCTTCCCCTAGGGCCCAAAGCTCGTTCATGAACTCCAGTTCAACCTCGGTCAGCAGATTTGTCGTCTTTTTCTTTCGCATTGCTCTTGGTGTCGTCATGATTGGTGTGCCTGTCAGACAAGCATCCTTTCGTGTTTTGTCAAAGCCTAAACTTTCCAGAAAACGAAGAAACCCCAGCCGATGGACAGAAACAGCGGTGTCCAGACCGGTTGACCCACGAAACCGAGCCAGGCCAGAAAGATATAGGCCGAGCCAAGCAGCGTGATGAACAAGCGGTCACCCAGCGTCGTGGTCAGACCCAACACGCCCTTGCGTTCAATGCCATCGCGGAATTTGAACCCTTCCAGCACGCCGATAAGTGCAATGGCCGAGAAGATGCCGACGAACAAAGCCAGCGTGGCTGGCGTCCAAGCCATCCAGAAATCAGGCCACAGCGGATCGGTCCATGAAAAGCCTTTTTCCTCTTGCTGGCCGACGCTGCCCCAACCCGCCTGCTGGGCAAATGCCGCAGAGGGCAGGAAGGGAAGGATGATAAGAAGTTTGCGCATATCGAACCTCATACACGTCCCATCGCGAAACCACGCGCGATGTAGTTGCGGACAAACCAGATGACAATGGCGCCGGGAATGATGGTCAGGGTTCCAGCGGCTGCCAGCAGACCCAACTCATACCCCGCGCTCGAGGCGGTGCGGGTCATCACAGCGGCGATGGGTTTGGCCTCAACCGCGGTGAGCGTCTTGGCCAACAGCATCTCGACCCACGAGAACATGAAGCAGAAGAAGGCTGCAACACCCACACCCGCTTTGATGTTGGGCAGGAAGATCGTCACGAAGAATCGCGGGAAGGAATAGCCGTCAACATAGGCCGTCTCGTCCAGCTCTTTCGGGATACCCCGCATGAACCCTTCCAGAATCCACACCGCCAAAGGCACATTGAACAGCGTATGCGCCAAAGCCACGGCGAGGTGAGTGTCAAACAGACCGATCGAGGAGTAGAGCTGGAAGAACGGCAGCGCAAAAACAGCAGCAGGGGCCATCCGGTTGGTCAGCAGCCAGAAGAACAGCTGCTTGTCGCCCAGAAACCGATAGCGTGAGAACGCATAGGCCGCAGGCAAGGCCACACAGACCGACAGAACTGTGTTGATCGTCACATAGATGATCGAGTTGATATAGCCCCAGTACCACGTCGGGTCGGTGAGGATAGTGGTGTAGTTCTCCAGCGTGAAGGTCTGGGGAAACAAGGAAAAGCCCGACAGGATCTCGTTCGTGGTCTTGAAGGACATCGCCACCAGCCAATAGATCGGCAGCATCAGAAACGCGATATAGAGGATCGGGATAAGAGACCGCTTCTTCATTGCGCGTCATCCTTTGTCATCAGAGTGTAGAAGACCCAGCTGACCAGCAGCGTGATAGCGAAGTAGATCAGGCTCATGGCGGCTGCAGGGCCAAGGTCGAACTGTCCCAACGCGATCTTCACAAGGTCGATCGACAACAGGGTGGTTGAGTTGCCCGGGCCACCGCCGGTTAGAACGAAGGGCTCGGTATAGATGTTGAAACTGTCCATGAAGCGCAGCAGAACGGCGATGGTCAGGACGGTTTTCATCTTGGGCAGTTGGATATAGCGGAACACCGACCAAGGGCTGGCACCGTCGATCTTTGCGGCCTGATAATAGGCATCGGGGATCGACACGAGGCCCGCATAGCACAGCAGCACGACCAGCGACGTCCAGTGCCAGACATCCATGACAACGACCGTGATCCAAGCCGACAGAGGCTGTTGCGTCATATCATAGTTGATGCCCAGAACGTCATTCAGGAAGTAGCCCAGTAGGCCGATCTTGGGCAGCGTGAAGATGTTCCACATCGAGCCAACCACGTTCCAAGGAATCAGCATCGGCAGGGCCATCAGGACCAGACAGACCGGCACCCAGAAGCCTTTGCGCGGCATCGACAGCGCGACGATGATACCCAAAGGCACTTCGATAAGAAGGATCAGGAAGGTAAACAGGAACTGCCGTCCCAGCGCGGCCTGAAAGCGGTCCGAACGCAGGATTTGCTCGAACCAGCCAAGCCCCTCCCAGAAGAACTGGTTGTTGCCGAAGGTTTCCTGCACCGAGTAGTTGACCACCGTCATCATCGGCACCAGCGCGTTGAACGCGACCAGTGCCAACACCGGCAGGACAAAGAACCAGGCTTTTTGGTTTTCCGTTCTCATCAGCTGCGCTCCTCGGTTGCGATCCAGCCGTCGCGGTAAACGCGAGATTGTTCTGGTTTGAATTGCAGGAAGACCTCTGAGCCCGGTTCAGGCACACTATGTTCGGTCACCGCCTTGAGGGCCGTATTGCCGACCATCGCGCTGACCACATAGTGGCGGCCGATATCGGACACTTTGGTGACATGCGCCGGAATGCCGGTATCGCCGAAGCCCACATATTCCGGGCGGATACCCAGATCGGTGCGTCCTCCGTCGCCGTGAGTAGGGCCTTCTAGCACCACTTCATGTCCCTCGAACACGGCCCGGTCGCCTTTGGCCTCGCAGGGCAGAACATTCATGCCGGGGGAGCCGATGAAGTGGCCAACGAAGGTGTGCTGCGGGCGCTCGAACAGCTCAACAGGGGTACCGATCTGAACGACCTCGCCGTCTTGCATCACGACCACCTCATCCGCGAAGGTCAGCGCCTCGGTCTGGTCGTGGGTCACGTAGATCATGGTTGCCTGCACTTTCTGGTGCAGCTCTTTCAGCTTCGAGCGCAGCTTCCATTTCAGATGCGGGTCGATCACGGTCAGCGGCTCATCAAACATCACCGCGTTCACATCATCGCGCACCAGCCCGCGCCCCATCGAGATTTTCTGCTTGTTGTCCGGGCTGAGGCCGCTGGCGCGGGTGTTCAGCATATCCGTAACATCAAGCATCTCGGCGATCTCATCGACGCGCCGCTTGATTTTGGCGGGGTCGACGCCTCGGTTTTTCAGGGGAAAGGCCAGGTTTTCGCCCACGGTCATCGTGTCGTAGATCACCGGAAACTGGAACACCTGCGCAATGTTGCGCTGATCGGGTGGCAGGGCCGTAACATCTTGACCGTCAAACAGAATCTGACCCTTAGACGGTGTCAGCAGCCCCGAGATGATATTCAGCAGAGTGGACTTGCCGCAGCCAGACGGCCCCAGCAGCGCATAGGCACCGCCGTCGCGCCACGTGACATCGACTTCTTTCAGCGCATAGTCCTCGGGGCCTTTCGGCGCGGGCATGTAGCTGTGTCGCAAATTGGAAAGCTTGATCTGTGCCATGTCAGGCCACCCTTTGGCCGTCTTGGCCGAAATACCGGCAATGCGCCGGGTTCATGTAGAAACTGTGATCCTCGCCGACCTGATAGGGGTGAACCCCTGCCGCCAAAGACACCCAGTCGTCCGAGCCATGCCGGAAATGTGCACTGGAGTCCGATCCCGAAAGTTCGGTCACGATCACGCGGCCTGTTAGCTCCACGTCGGCCTCGGACGTCCGGATCGGGGTGACGCGATGCGGACGCACGGCGACCATGTATTCGCCATCGGCCATGTTCTGAACCGCCCAACCGCCGCCTCCGGCAAGCTGTGCTTGGGCGCCGGAAACCGTGATGCGGGCGACGTTGATCGGCGGGTCCGAGAATACGCGTGCCGCGGCCAGATTTTCGGGATTCCGGTAAATATCAGCCGTCGGGCCGAACTGCGTCACATACCCGTCTTCCATCAATGCGGTATGTCCACCCAGCAAGAGCGCCTCTTCGGGTTCCGAGGTCGCATAGACCACCACGGCGCCACGCCCGGCAAACAGATCCGGCAACTGCTCACGCAGTTCTTCGCGCAGCTTGTAGTCGAGGTTGGCAAGCGGCTCATCCAGGAACACGGCGCGGCTTTCTTTCGCAATCGCACGCGCCAAGGCGGTACGTTGTTGCTGGCCACCGGACAGCTCATGCGGGCGGCGATGTAGCATCGGGCGCAGTTGAAGCAGATCGGCAGCCTCTTCCACGCGGCCTTCGATTTCGGATTTCGCCATGCCAGCCACGCGCAAGGGAGAGGCGATGTTGTCGAAAACGGTCATATGCGGGTAGTTCACAAAGAACTGGTGGACTAGGCTGATCTGCCGCTTCTGCGTGTTCAGCTTCGTCACATCCTGCCCATCCATGAAGACCTTGCCAGAGGCAATTGGGTCCAACCCGGCCATCATCTTGATCAGAGAGGTCTTGCCCGATCCCGTCGCGCCCAGCAGCACATTGAAATGGCCGGTCTGCAGTGTCAGGGATGTGGGTTTGATATGGATGACGTTCCCGACCCGTTTGGTCGCGTCTTTAAGTTCGATCATGTCCGTGAATTCCGATCCCGCAGCGCGATGCGCTGTCTTGGTCTTGGGATGGGGATGCCGCAATCGGCACCCCCGGTTTCAATCGCTTACTGAGACTGCCAGCGCTGAACCAGTTCGTCATAGTTGACGGTCTGGCCTTGCGGCTTTTCGTTCTCAAGCTTGGCCTTGGGCGAGCCCTCTTTCTCCAGCCAGAAGGCAGGATCCTGCGGCTCGTTCAGACGTGGACCACAGCCGCCGTAGACGCCGGCGCTTTCATCCGCGGCCTGCATCCGGGCCATGGTGATGTCCATTTCTTCGGCCAGACGATCCATCGCCTCTTGCGGGGTGAAGGCGCCCGAGTTCACGTCACCGATTTGCTGCCACCAGATCTGGGCCAGCTTCGGATAATCCGGCACGTTGATGCCGGTCGGCGACCATGCCACACGGTCAGGCGAGCGGTAGAACTCGACCAGACCACCCAGCTTGGGTGCGCGTTCGGTGAACGACTCGTGGTTAACCGAGCTGTCGCGGATGAAGGTCAGCCCCACATGGGACTTCTTCACGTCAACAGTCTTCGACGTCACGAACTGAGCATAGAGCCAGGCCGCCTGAGCACGATCCTCGGGGGTCGACTTAAGGAACGTCCAGGAACCCACGTCTTGGTAGCCGACCTTCTGGCCTTCTTCCCAATAGGGGCCGTGCGGGCTGGGCGCCATCCGCCACAGCGGCGTGCCTTCGTCATCCACGGTGTTGTTGCCTTCGGACTTCGGCTTCACCATGTCGGCGGTAAAGGCGGTGTACCAGAAGATCTGCTGGGCCACGTTGCCTTGGCTAAGCGCTGGCAGCGACTGGTAGAAGTCATAAGACGCCGCACCCGGAGGAGCGTATGCCCGCAGCCACTCATCCCACTTGCGGATCGCGTAGACCGCAGCTGGACCGTTGGCCGCACCGCCGCGCGAGACGGAGGCCCCGACAGGGTTACAGGTGCCCGCTTCCATGCGGATGCCCCATTCGTCAACGGGGATACCGTTTGGCTCACCCACGTCACCGGCACCGGCCATCGACAGCCACGCGTCGGTCATACGCCAACCCAGGTCAGGTGCGCGTTTGCCGTAGTCCATGTGACCGTAGATTGTCACACCGTCGATCTCTTTCACGTCGTTGGTGAAGAATTCGGCAATGTCTTCGTAAGCGGACCAATTGACTGGAACGCCAAGGTCATAGCCATACTTCTCTTTGAAGGCGGCCTTGTTGGCCTCGTCATCGAACCAGTCCTTGCGGAACCAGTAGAGGTTCGCAAACTGCTGGTCGGGCAGCTGATACAGCTTGCCATCCGGACCTGTGGTGAACTGAATGCCCATGAAGTCATCCAGATCCAGCGTTGGCGAGGTCGTCGCCGCCCAGTCGCCCGCCATCATGTCGGTCAGCGGATAGGCCAGTTGCAGGCGAGAGTGCGTTCCGATCAGGTCACTGTCATTGACGTAGCCGTCATAGAGGTTCCGGCCCGTCTGCAGCTGAGTCTGAACGGCCTGAACCACTTCGCCCTCGCCGAGGATCTGGTGGTTGACCTTGATCCCGGTGATCTCTTCGAACGCCTTGGTCAGCACCTCGGATTCGTACGAGTGCGTCGGAATGCCTTCTGACAGAACGTTGATTTCCATGCCGGCATAAGGCTGTGCAGCTTCGATGAACCACTTCATCTCGCCCATCTGCTCGTCTTTCGACAGAGTCGATGGCTGGAATTCGTCGTCGATCCAACGTTGTGCTGCGGCTTCGTCGGCCCAAACGGGACCGTGCCCCGCAATGACGGCAGCCGCCGCCACTGCGGAAAGTAGATGTCTCCGCATCTGTTTCCTCCCAAAAACTATGGATTCCGGCGCGAACCGGATGGCAACCAACATCAGCGATTTACCGCGCATCTGTCAAACTAAATTTTTAGTAATTGACGCGAGGGCAGAGATATTTCTCCTTAACCTCTGTTATCGTTGAGTTTTCCCAACATATCGAAGTATCCTGATTTCAGAACCTTGGCGGCAAAAGACCGGATTGGAACCACGTCACAAAGCTGACAATCGAGAAAACAGGCAACCCCGTCGCGCTTTGGATATCGGCCGCATAGGGGCACATATTGGTGCATTCCAGAACGATTGCGCCAAGCTCAGGATGGTTCTCTTGCAACTGCAGAGCCGCCTCGACATTGTCAGCGCGCGCCTTTTCGACATCCAGAGACTCTTCACTACCTAGAATTGCGCGCGTGAATTCCTGCCCTCCTTCCGTCGTTCCGATCGGCGTTCCTTCGGGCACCAGTGCTTTCCGCAAATGGTCTTCGGTCAGCGTCGAGGCCGAGATGGTCAGGACCCCAGCACGCTTTCCAGCTGGCAGAATGCGATTAACCATCTCGACCTGCATCAGCGATGAGGTCATGACCGGAACCGGAACGGCCTCGGACAATTCTTGCTGGAACAAGGACAGAAAACCGCAATTCGTGGTGATGCCGTCCGCGCCATCACGAACAAGGTCACGGGCTGCATCGACAAACGCGCTCAACATGCCCTCGGCGCCGTGCCGCACAACAAGGTCAGGCGAGGCATCGCGCACGATCCGATACAACACCGGAAACGGCCAGGTCGTTGCGTTACCCATGTCGCCCGGAATGCGCGGAAACCGCGCGTCGAGCATCAAGATACCCACCGACGCCCCGTAGATGGATTTCCCCCCTTGTGCGATCATCTGCCCCTCCTCCTGCGTTCTGAGCGTCGAATTCGCCCGACAGTTTCACATCCTCATGCGACTTGCCAACAGCGTTATCCGATCGCCTGCCTTTCGTCTGGTACAGCGCCCTCGGCAAAGATCTCAATCGAGGTCATTAACTGCGCCAGAAACGCCTGCCCGATGGCGGAGAGCGGGCGGCCTTTGGCGGTGATGACCGCAAGATCCAGCATCACGGGCGGCTGAAACGGCCGGGTTTGATAGCCGGCCTCGCCATCGAATGAGACGGTAAACGGGTCGATTAGGGCTACACCCATGCCCTCCTTGACGAAGCTGAGCAGGTTTTCCGACAAATGCGTGTGGATCTTGGTCCGCCAATCGCACCCGGCCTTCTGGAACACCTCGCGAGTCCGACGGTGCGTTTGATGTTCCGGCCCCATCACGATGAACGGCTCCTGTTCAAGCAGTTCAGGGGTCAGGACCTCATGCGCAGCCAGAGGGCTGTTTTCGGGGAATGTCGCCAGCGTCTCAAACCGGAAAACCCGCGCGTTCAGGGTGTCGTGCAGAATGGGCATCTCGACAATGCCGATCTCGAAAAGGCCCGACGTCACCCATTCCTGAATTTTCGACGAATATTGCGATTGAAAGCTGACCGACAGATTGGGGCGGGATTGCGAGAACCGCGCAATCTCACGCGGCATGAAGCCGAAAGACAACATGTGCGGGGCGGCGACTTGCAATTGGCCCGGGTGTTTGTTCTGCAAATCCGTAACCGCCTGCGCCACGTGATCGAGCCCGCGCACCACGGTATCGACCTCACGATATAGAAGCTCGGCCTCGGGTGTGGGCAGCAAGCGTCCTTTGGTGCGTTCGAACAAGGGCAAACGCGCCTCGCGCTCTAGCTGAGACAGAAGGTTGCTGATGCCCGGCTGTGAAATGCCAAGCACTGACGCGGCGCCAGTGACTGTCCCGGTCTCCATGATCGCATGAAAAGCCTGTAACTGACGAAATCTGAGGGACATTAGATCATCATTTTTTCTGATAGTATAAGCAAGATATAGTATTTGAAATGATATTCTGGTCAAGGCAGGCTGCGTCCTGACCGGAGGTGGGATGTCTGATCTACAACAGAAAATTACTGGCTATGATCTGTGGCACCTTGCGCTGCCGGTGACATCGCGTCGGGATCACGGCATCGGCTCCGTCGAAGGCGCGTGCGAGGTCGTCATCCTCAGATTGACCACTGAGGACGGCACGCAAGGGTTTGGTGAGGCCTCACCCTGGTCGGTTTTTACCGGCACGCCCGAGGCCACGTTTGCCGCGCTGGACCGCTATCTGCGCCCGCTGGTTTTAGGCGCGCGCCTGTCCGACCGGGCCGCGATCATGGCCCAGGCCGCTTATGCAGTCGCCCATTGTACCGAAGCCAAGGCCGCGTTGGAGGCCGCTCTACTGGACCTGACTGGCCGCATCTCCTCACTTCCGGTTTGGGCCTTGCTGGGCGGCAAGTGCCGTGATGCGATCCCGCTGAGCTGCTCCATCGCCAATCCTGACTTCGCACAGGACATCGACCTGTTGGCGCGGTTGCGCGACGACGGCGTTCGGATCGTGAAACTCAAGACAGGGTTCAAGGATCATGCCTTCGACATCATGCGGCTTGAATATCTGGCCCGGAACCACCCCGAAATGGCCGTCCGCGTGGACTATAATCAGGGGCTGAGCATCGAGGACGCCCCGGCGCAGGTGCGCGACGTGGCCCAGTTTCAACCCGACTTCATCGAACAGCCCGTTCGGGCGCATCACTTAGGCATGATGGCCCAACTGAAGCAGATGATCGACGTCCCTCTGCTGGCCGATGAAAGTGTCTTTGGCCCCGAAGACATGGAGCGCGCCGCGCGCGAGGGGACTTGCGATGGTGTTTCGGTCAAGATCATGAAATCCGGTGGTCTGACGCGGGGCCAGACGGTCGCCCGCATCGCCGCCACCCATGGGCTGAGCGCCTATGGCGGCGACATGTTTGAAGCAGGCTTGGCCCATCTCGCCGGAACCCACATGATCGCGGCAACGCCCGAGATCACGCTAGGCTGCGAATTCTATCAGGCCAGCTATTTTCTGACGCAAGATATCCTGGAATCCCCTTTCGAGGTGCGGGACGGTCAAGTCATCGTGCCAGACGCCCCCGGACTGGGCGGGAGGCCGGATCTGGCAAAGCTCAACCACTATGCGGTTGCGAAATCGGGGGCAGCATGAGCGA
The DNA here is from genome assembly GCF_056541245.1 of Ruegeria sp. AI3. Taxonomy (NCBI): domain Bacteria; kingdom Pseudomonadati; phylum Pseudomonadota; class Alphaproteobacteria; order Rhodobacterales; family Roseobacteraceae; genus Ruegeria; species Ruegeria sp. AI3. The sequence goes on along the minus strand of NZ_JBQFYA010000006.1, from coordinate 82,706 downwards.
CAAGAAAACCATTGCCATCATAGGCGCCGGGATTGTCGGCGTCTCGGCCGCTGTCTGGCTGCAGCGGGATGGGCATGACGTAATCCTGATTGATAAAGCAGGACCTGCCGAGGGGACGTCTCATGGCAATGGTGGGGTTCTAGCGTCCTGCTCGATCGTGCCTGTGACGGTGCCGGGCCTGCTACGCAAAGCCCCCCGCATGCTGTTCAGCCCATCCGAGCCGCTGTTCATGAAATGGGGTTACTTCCCCAAGCTTGTGCCTTGGCTGACCCGCTACCTGAGCCACGCAAAAGCCGACGAGGTAGACCGGATCGCCGCCGCCCTGACCCCGATCATTGGCGACAGTTTGAACGACCACAAGGCCTTGGCTGAAGGGACCGGGGCGGAGAAATGGCTGGTCCCGTCGGACTATCTGTTCCTCTATCGCGACCGGGCTCATTTCGAAGGGGACGCCTTTGGGTGGGGCATCCGGCGCAAGCATGGGTTTCACTGGGATGAGCTCGAAGGGCAGGCCTTGCATGACTATGACCCAGTCTTCAGTCGCGACATCTCATTTGCGACACGGCTGGCGGATCACGGCCACATCACTGATCCGGGCCGCTATGTGAAAGACCTTGCAGCCCATGTCGAGGCCAATGGCGGGCGCATTCTGCGCACCGAGGTCGAGGATGTCACCCGAGATGCGGGCAAGGTAACCGGCGTGCGCGCGGGGGGCGAGACCATCGCCTGCGACACGGCCATCGTCAGCGCGGGCGTCTGGTCCGGGCCTTTGGCCAAACGGCTGGGCATCTCGGTCCCGCTCGAAAGCGAGCGCGGCTACCATCTGGAACTGGTCGAACCATCGGCCATGCCCCGCAGCCCGGTCATGGTGGCCTCCGGTAAATTTGTTGCAACACCGATGGATGGGCGAATACGGTTGGCGGGTATTGTCGAATTTGGCGGGCTAGATGCTCCGCCCTCACGTGCGCCGTTTGAATTGCTGCGCAAGAACGCCCGCGCAGCCTTGCCCGGCGTGACATGGAAGGAGGAAATAGAATGGATGGGGCACCGACCGGCCCCGGCGGACTCGATCCCGATCATCGGTGAGGTTCCCGGTATTTCCGGAGCCTATATGGGCTTTGGCCACCACCATATCGGCCTGACCGGCGGCCCAAAAACCGGCCGTTTGCTGGCTCAGATGATTGCGGGACGCACGCCAAACACAGATACCAGCGTTTACGCGCCAGCACGGTTCGCAACATGAATAATTCGGCTCAAGAAGCCAGTCCAACGCATAACAATAGGGAGACTATCATGAAGAAACTCACCAGCCTTCTCGCGGCAACCGCATTGACCGCCGCTGCGGCCGCCCCCGCCATGGCCGAGAAATGGGACATGCCGATGGCCTATTCGGCCTCGAATTTCCATTCGGCCACGGGTGCTGAATTCGCCAAATGTGTAACCACCGGAACCGGCGGCGAGATCGAGATCGTGACCCACCCCTCGGGCTCTCTGTTCAAAGGCGCCGATATCAAACGCGCGATCCAGACCGGGCAGGCCCCGATTGGCGAGCGCCTGTTGTCCGGACACCAGAACGAAAACGCACTGTTCGGCTTCGACTCGATCCCCTTCCTTGCCACGTCCTTCGATGACAGCGCCAAGCTGTGGGAAGCGGCCAAGCCTTCGATCGAGAGCCTGCTGGCCGAGCAAAACCTGACGCTGCTTTACGCCGTGCCTTGGCCGCCGCAGGGGCTGTACTTCAAGAATGAGGTGAACTCGGTCGCCGATATGAAGGGCATCAAGTTCCGCTCGTACAACAACGCCACCTCACGTCTGGCTGAACTGACGGGCATGCTGCCGGTGACGATTGAAGCCGCAGAGATCAGCCAGGCCTTTGCAACGGGCGTGGCGGACTCGATGGTGTCCTCCGGGTCGACTGGCTATGACCGCAAGGTCTGGGAAAGCCTGAACTACTTCTACGAAGTCGACGCCTGGCTGCCGCGCAACTACGTGATGGTCAACTCGGACGTCTGGTCGGGTGTGTCTGACGCCAACAAGAACGTCATCAAAGCCTGTGCGGAACTGGCCGAATATGCCGGCAACTGGCGCGCCAAGGAATATACCGGCTTCACACTGCAGGGTCTGCGCGATGGTGGCATGACGGTTGGCCCGGCCTCTGACCAGATGGTGGGTGAGCTGAAAGAAATCGGCGTCACCATGACCAACGAATGGCTTGAGGCTGCAGGCGACGAGGGCAAAGCCATCGTCGATGCGTTCAACGCCGCGCAGCAATAACGCCAAATCGGGCGGCAGGTCCTTCTGCCGCCCGCACCATCTCAAAAAAGACAAACCAAGCGGGGACAGTATGGCGGTTATGCGTGGGCTTCGGTCCGTTCTGGATTTCATTTATCAGGCCGCAGGCGTTCTGGCCGCGCTGAGCCTGATCGCCATTTTGCTGCTGATCGTGGTGCAGATGCTGGCCCGCTGGACCGGAGAGGTCTTTCCCGGCGCGCCCGACTATGCCGGTTACGCCATGGCCGCCGCGTCCTTTCTGGCCTTTGCCAATGCGCTGAACCGAGGCAGTCATATCCGTGTGTCCATTCTGTTGAATGCTGTTCCAGACGGGTTCAGGCGTGTTCTGGAAATCTGGTGTTTCGCCATCGGTACAGCGGTTATGTGGTATTTCTGCTGGTACGCCTACCGCTTTGTTTATTGGAGTTGGAAGTTCAACGATGTCAGTCAGGGACAGGACAGAACCGCCCTGTGGATTCCTCAATCCGCCATGTTGATTGGCGCCGTGATCCTTGCCATCGCCCTAACCGACCATCTGCTCCACGTGCTGTTTAAGGGGGATCACCGCATCACCCCCGATCTGGCCGACCAAAGTCAGGGGGAATGAGCGTATGGAAAACCTTTCGATCATCATCCTCTTCATCTTCGTCCTCTTCACCCTGCTGGGCACTGGCGTTTGGGTCGGCCTTGCCCTGATGGGCGTCGCCTGGGTCGGGATGGAGTTGTTCACAACCCGCCCCGTCGGCGACGTCATGATCACCACGATCTGGTCCGCGTCCTCGTCCTGGACCCTGACCGCGCTGCCGATGTTCATCTGGATGGGGGAAATCCTGTACCGAACGCGATTATCCGAGGATATGTTCAAAGGGCTTTCGCCATGGATGGCCCCTCTGCCCGGCGGGTTAGTGCATACCAATATCGTCGGCTGCACGGTCTTCGCTGCGGTATCTGGCTCATCCGCTGCCACACTGACCACCGTAGGCAAGATGTCGATCCCGGAACTGCGCAAGCGCAACTACCCCGAACGCATGATCATCGGCACCCTGACCGGAGCAGCTACATTGGGCCTGATGATCCCGCCCTCGCTGACGCTGATCGTCTATGGTGTCACCATCAATGAATCGATCACCAAGCTGTTCTTTGCCGGCATCCTGCCCGGCCTCGTTTTGGCCGCGATGTTCATGGGCTATGTCGCGATCTATTCGAAACTCGGCAAGGACTGGCAGCCCAACGTCGAAGCCAAGCTGAGCTTCCGCGAGAAAATCCACAACTCTCGCTTCCTGCTGCCGGTGATCCTGCTGATCACGGTGGTGATCGGCTCGATGTATCTGGGCTATGCCACTGCAACCGAAGCCGCCGCCTTTGGCGTGATCGGAGGGCTGTTGCTGGCCGCCGGTCAAGGTTCGCTCAACTGGAAGACCTTCACCGAAAGCTTGATGGGCGCAACGCGCACCAGCGCGATGATTGCCCTGATCCTTGCAGGCGCGGCCTTCCTGTCGTTGTCGATGGGCTTCACTGGCCTGCCTCGAGGCCTCGCCGACCTCATTGCCGGGTGGGAACTGACACGGTTCGAGCTGCTGATGGTGCTGCTGGTCTTCTACATCATTCTGGGGTGCTTTCTGGACGGCATCTCGTCGGTCGTGTTGACCATGGCCGTGGTCGAGCCGATGATCCGCGATGCGGGCATTGACTTGATCTGGTTCGGTATCTTCATCGTTGTTGTCGTCGAAATGGCGCAAATCACGCCACCCATCGGCTTCAATCTGTTCGTGATGCAGGGCATGACCAACCACGAGATGAGCTACATCGCCCGCGCAGCCATTCCGATGTTCCTGATCATGGTGCTGATGGTCTTTGTTCTGATCTGGTTCCCTGAGTTGGCCACCTGGTTGCCTGATAACCTGCGCCAGAGCCCCGGCGGGTAGCGCCGTTTGAACCCGCTGCATCTGGCGGCCCGCAATGGCCCCATTGTACTGGTCGCGGGGCTGGTTGCCGGTCTGCTCTTGCCTAGCCTCGCCGAGCCGATGCGCCCGCTGTTGCCGCCACTCGTCATGTTGCTGCTGTTCGTGACAGTCCTGCGGATGGTGCCGAACACCCTCATCGGCTCGCTGTCGGATCTGCGTAGCGTGATCCGCACGATTGCAGCACTGCAACTTGCCGTGCCGCTGACCCTATTGGCCATCGGATACACTGCGGGCTGGATGAGTTCGCCGATCTTCCTGTCGCTGCTCATCGTCGCCGCAGCGCCCTCGATTTCCGGCAGCCCGAACATGTGCCTGATGATGGGTCACCCGGCGGAACACGCCGTGCGGCTAGTGGTGGTGGGAACCGCGCTTTTGCCCCTGACGGCGCTGCCCGTCTTCTGGCTCATGCCAGAGCTGGAGGATATTCGCGCCGTCACCGGTGCCTCGGCCCGCCTGTTCCTGACCATCGCCGTTGCGGCCTCCGCCGCGATCGTCTTGCGCCTGACTGTCCTCAGAAACCCGTCCGCGTCCACGCTCAGCAGTCTTGAAGGGTTGGGCGCGATCACCCTGGCGGTCTTTGTCATCGGCCTGATGCCATCACTCAGCGCGACAGCACTGGAGGCGCCCGGCATCGCGCTGTTCTGGGTCGCTTTTGCCTGCGTGATCAACTTTGGCGCTCAGGCCGTGATGTTCAGCCTGTTGCGCAGGCGCGGCCCACCAGCACAAGCGACGGCTATTTCTTTGATCGCAGGCAATCGCAATATTGCCCTGTTCTTTGTCGCTTTGCCGCCTGAGGTCATCGCCCCGATCATGGTCTTTATCGGGGCCTACCAGATTCCGATGTACCTGACGCCGACCCTGATGCGGCGACTGTATCGAACGAACGCGACTGACCCCTAGGCAATCCCAATAGCTGCGCCCTGTGATTGCCTGAAGAATACGCACTCAGACGTTGTTCGCCCAAAAATTGATCTACACTTGTGGTCGCTTTGCAAGCGCAGCAATCGATCTGTTGCCAACCCCATGCGGCGCGCCCAACTGACTCCGTATGAGCCAGAACCTGACAGTTGTTGTCGTAGAACAAAACCAAGACCGGGCCTTTGCCATCGTGGATGCGCTGAAGGAGTCCGGCGATGTCGATGTGTTCGTGATCGGCAATGCCTCGGGATTGGCGCGCAAGATTGCCACCCACAGCCCCGATATCGTCCTGATTGATATCGACAACCCCTCGCGTGACATGCTCGAGGAATTGACGGTCGCGTCCGGCCCACTGGAGCGTCCCGTCGCCATGTTTGTGTCCGGCGCAGCCGGAGGGTTGGCGAAAGCCGCTGTTGAGGCGGGTGTCTCGGCCTATGTGGTCGATGGCCTGCAGGCCGAACGGATCAAGCCGGTGATCGACACGGCCATCGCTCGGTTTCAGGTCCTGCGCCAGATGCGGACGGAACTGGCTGAAACCCGCCGCGCATTGGAAGAACGCAAGGTGATCGACCGCGCCAAAGGCTTGTTGATGAAAGCCAAAGGCGTGCCCGAGGATGAGGCCTATGCCCTGCTCCGCAAAACCGCGATGAATCAGAACCGCAGGGTGGCCGAGGTCGCCGAGGCGTTGGTTACGGCCTCGGGGTTGTTGTCATGAGGACCGTCACCCTTCCCGTGGCTTACATACCTCTGGTCGATGCCGCACCGTTGATTGTCGCGCGCGAAATGGGGTTCGACCATGCAGAGGGTGTCTCGCTGGATCTGCGCCCTGCCCCATCCTGGTCGTCCCTGCGCGACATGCTGGCCTTTGGACATGTTGATGCGGCGCATCTGCTGTCTCCGGTGCCGGTTGCCATGGCCTTGGGTCTGGGCGGTATCGCAACGCCGCTGTCGGCGGTGTCCGTGCTGTCGATGAATGGAACCGTGATTGGCGTTGGCACTCAACTGGCCGGGCGGCTAGCACATCAGGGATATGGTTTTGATTTCGTCGATGCCGCCAAAGCCGGCGCAGCATTGGCAAAAGCCGCCGGAGACGTTCTCGTCTTTGGCGTCCCCTTCCCTTTCTCGATGCATGTCGAACTGTTGCGCTACTGGGTGGCGGGAACCCCGCTGGCCTCAAAAAAGGTGGAAATCCGCACCGTACCTCCGCCATTGATGGCACAGGCCCTCGCAGGAGGCGAGATCGACGCCTTCTGCGTGGGTGAGCCCTGGGGATCCTTCGCGGTCGACGACAATGTCGGTACCCTACTTCTACCGGGCCAGGCGATCTGGACCTGCGCACCGGAAAAGGTGCTGGCCGTGCGCAACGACTGGGCTGAGACCGAGCCGCATCTGCTTGGCAGCCTGATGCGGGCCGTCTGGCGCGCCGGGCGTTGGCTATCAAGTGAAGACAGCCGCACAACCGCGTCTGAAATGCTGTCGCGCAAATCCTACCTAAACGTCTCGCCCGAACTTATCGACCGCGCGCTGATGGGAGAGTTCACGATCTCCGCCCGCGGCGAACAGCGCCATGTTGACGGGTTCGTCGAATTTTTTGACGGGGCCGCCACCTTCCCTTGGCGCAGTCAGGCGAAATGGATGGCGCACCAATTGGCGTTGCGAAATGGGTTGGATGTCGCAACCGCCGAGCGTCAGGCCGCCAAGGTCTTTCGCACCGATCTTTATCGTCGTGAACTGCAGGGTTTGGGCGTGGAATCACCGGGCGCCTCGGAAAAGCTGGAGGGAGCGCTGCCCAATTCGACCGCTGTGGCCTCAACCCATGGCAGCCTGATTCTGCCCCCTAATGTCTTTTTCGACCGGCGCATTTTCGAGCCGACCGGTTAAGATTGCCTATTTTTTTTGCAGTGCAGCATTCGACAGTGCTGCATTGCAGAAAAAGTACCTCTGAAATGCCAAAAAAGGATGACGACCCAAACCCGACAAGGCTTAATCGGGTCAACGGCAGGCAACGACGCCCACCGTAAGAATTCGCCCGCCGAAATGGGCATCCACTAAGAGCAGAGCCGCTCGACCACCCGCCAATCCTCCCGGCGGTGTGTGTCGGCGGCTTTTTTGTTTGCCCAAAGCGATTGGGCTGAACCGAAAGGGATCGAGATGAAAAAGCTACTTCTGGGCCTTGTTGCGTCTACCGCGCTTGTCTCTCCGGCATTGGCCGAGCTGGAACTGGAAAAAGACGAGCTGACCTTTGGCTTTATCAAGCTGACGGATATGGCCCCGTTGGCCGTCGCCTACGAACAGGGCTACTTCCTGGAAGAGGGTCTGTTCGTGACGCTGGAAGCGCAAGCCAACTGGAAAGTGCTGCTGGACGGCGTGATCGGCGGGCAACTTGACGGCGCGCATATGCTGGCAGGCCAGCCTTTGGCGGCGACCATCGGATACGGGACCGAAGCCCATATCATCACGCCTTTCTCGATGGACCTGAACGGCAATGGCATCACCGTCTCGAACGAGATTTGGAAAGAAATGAAGCCCAATATCCCAAAGATGGATGACGGTCGCCCGCAGCACCCGATCAGCGCCGAGGCATTGGCACCGGTCGTTGAGAAATACAAGTCCGAAGGCAAGCCGTTCAACATGGGCATGGTTTTCCCGGTTTCGACCCATAACTACGAGTTGCGCTACTGGCTGGCCGCTGGCGGTCTGCATCCGGGGTACTACAGCCCCGAAAACGTGACAGGTCAGATTGGCGCGGATGTTTTCCTGTCCGTAACCCCTCCGCCGCAGATGCCCGCCACGTTGGAAGCCGGTACGATCTACGGCTATTGCGTGGGTGAGCCGTGGAACCAGCAGGCCGTTTTCAAAGGCATCGGTGTTCCGGTCATCACCGATTATGAGCTGTGGAAGAACAACCCTGAAAAGGTCTTCGGCATCACAGCCGAGTTCGCCGAAGAGTATCCGAACACCACTCTGGCCGTGACCAAGGCGCTGATCCGCGCGGCACAGTGGCTGGATGAAAACGACAACGCCAACCGCCCCGAGGCGGTCGAGATCCTGAGCCGCCCGGAATATGTGGGCGCGGATTATGACGTCATCGCCAACTCGATGACCGGCACGTTCGAATATGAAAAAGGCGACAAGCGCGAGGTTCCGGATTTCAACGTGTTCTTCCGCTACAATGCGACCTACCCATTCTACTCGGACGCCGTCTGGTACCTGACTCAAATGCGCCGTTGGGGTCAGATCGCCGAGGCCAAGCCCGACAGCTGGTATGACGAAGTCGCCAAGTCGGTCTACAAGCCCGAGATCTACCTTGAGGCCGCGCGCCTGCTGGTCGACGAAGGCCTGGCGAACGAGGCTGACTTCCCCTGGGACAGCGACGGCTACAAAGCCCCGACCCCGGCCGAAGATATCATCGACGGTATCGCCTATGACGGCCGCACCCCCAACGCCTATCTCGAAAGCCTGTCCATCGGTCTGAAGGGCGAGCAGAAGATCGTCGGTTCCGACGTACAAGGCTAATTCCCCAAACGCCGCGCCCGGCCCTCGTCGGGCGCGGACCCCAAAGTGCCCCGCCATCGCAAGGACACATCAGATGACAACGGTCGATCCCGAATTCAACGCAGACGCTGCCCGCGAGGAACGTCGCGCCCGCCTTTTCACCCGCATCAACGCAGCTGACAAATGGTTTCAGGTGTTGGGCCTCAGCTGGGCCACGCCCGTCCTGAAGGCCGCCGCAGGAGACAACCCACGCGCCCAGATGACCGAGATTTGGCGGTTGTTGATCGTTCCCGTTCTGTCGATCTGTGCCTTCCTGCTGCTCTGGGCCACACTGGCCCCCAAGGTACAAACCTCGCTTGGTGCGGTCCCCGGACCTGCGCAGGTTTGGAGCGAGATGGTCAGCCTGAACGAAGATGCGCAGGCCAAGGCCGCCAAGCGCGCCAAATTCGAAGCGATGGTCGAAAAGCGCAATCAGAAGTTCATTGATGCTGGGCAACCCGAAAAGGTGAAAGAAGTCGCCTTTACCGGGGCGCCATCCTACTACCAGCAAATCTGGACCTCAATCAAAACGGTGTTCTTCGGCTTTCTGATCGCCACAGTGGTCGCCGTGCCGCTTGGCATTGCCGCTGGTCTGTCGCCGACAGCCAATGCCGCGCTGAACCCGCTGATCCAGATCTTCAAACCGGTATCTCCGCTGGCCTGGCTGCCGATCGTCACCATGATCGTCTCGGCCGTTTATGTCACAAATGATGGCTGGTTCGCCAAGTCTTTCCTGATCTCGGCCATCACCGTCACCCTGTGTTCGCTGTGGCCCACGCTGATCAATACATCGCTGGGTGTAGCCTCGATCGACAAGGACCTGGTGAACGTCTCCAAGGTGTTGAAAATGAACACCTATACCAAGATCACAAAATTGGTGCTGCCCTCTGCACTGCCGCTGATCTTCACCGGCCTGCGCCTCTCGCTTGGTGTTGGCTGGATGGTTCTGATCGCGGCGGAGATGCTGGCGCAGAACCCCGGTTTGGGCAAGTTCGTCTGGGATGAGTTCCAGAACGGCTCGTCCAGCTCGCTCGCCAAGATCATGGTTGCGGTCTTCACCATCGGTATCATCGGCTTCCTGCTGGATCGGGTGATGTACGCGCTGCAATCCCTCTTCACCTTCACAAACAACCGGTGAGCGCGATGAGCATTCTGAGCTTCAAAAACGCCTCGAAGTCCTTCGGAGAAGGCACTGCACGAACCGATGTGCTGAAAGGTATCGACCTTAACGTAGAAGAGGGTGAGTTTCTGGTGATCCTCGGCTTCTCAGGCACCGGCAAGACGACCCTGATCAACCTGATGGCCGGTCTGGATACGCCAACCAAGGGCGAGGTCACATTCAAAGGTACTCCGATCAAGGGTCCGGGCCCTGAGCGTGGCGTGATTTTCCAGAACTACTCTCTGATGCCATGGCTGACGGTCAGCGGCAATGTGGGGCTGGCGGTGGATACGGTCTTTCCCGGCCTCAGCAAGGCCGAGAAAGCAGAGAAAGTCGCACACTATGTGAAGATGGTTGGACTCAGCCATGCCGCATCGCGCCGCCCGGCGGAGTTGTCCGGCGGGATGCGCCAGCGGGTCAACGTGGCGCGTGCCTTGTCGATGAACCCCGAAGTTCTGCTGCTGGATGAGCCTCTGTCGGCGCTTGACGCGCTGACCCGCGCCAATCTGGCGGATGAGATCGAACATATTTGGGAGGCCGACAAGAAGACCTGCGTGCTGATCACCAACGATGTCGACGAGGCGATCATTCTGGCCGACCGGATTGTCGCTCTGAACCCCGATGGGACTCTGGGGCAGGAGTTCCGCGTGTCGATTCCCCGCCCACGCGATCGGGGTGCGATGAACAACGATGAGACCTTCAAACGCCTTCGCGCTGACGTCACCAAGTACCTGATGGATGTGGGGATCGAGGCCAAGGTCGAAGGCTCTCGTATCCTGCCGGATGTCACCCCAATCCACGGGGTCCCAACGGCAGTGGCCGAGGCGCAAAAGGGGATGATCGAGAACCGCTTCCTCGACTTCTCGCAGCTGCACAAAGTGTATCCGACGCCCAAAGGCCCTCTGACCGTGGTCGAGGATTTCGACCTGAAGATCGACAAGGGTGAGTTCATCTCGCTGATCGGCCATTCCGGCTGCGGCAAGTCCACGGTTTTGACCATGGCGGCAGGGCTGAACGACATCTCGAAAGGCGCGATCAAGTTGGATGGCCGCCACGTCGAAGGGGCCGACCCGGAACGCGCGGTGGTGTTCCAATCGCCCAACCTGTTCCCTTGGCTCAGCGCCAAGGAAAATGTCGCGATTGGCGTCGACAAGGTCTATCCCAAGGCCAGCATGGCCGAGCGGCAGGACGTGGTGGAGTACTATCTGGAACGCGTCGGACTGGCCGATGCGATGGACAAATCTGCCTCAGATCTCTCGAACGGTATGAAGCAACGCGTCGGCATCGCCCGCGCCTTCGCCCTGTCCCCCAAGCTGCTGCTGCTGGACGAACCCTTCGGGATGCTCGACAGCCTCACACGCTGGGAATTGCAAGAGGTCCTGATGGAGGTCTGGTCCCGCACCAAAGTGACCGCGATCTGCGTCACCCACGACGTGGACGAGGCAATCCTGTTGGCCGACCGTGTCGTGATGATGACCAACGGCCCGCATGCCACAATCGGCAAGATCACCAAGGTCGACCTGCCGCGTCCGCGGACGCGCAAAGCGCTGCTCGAGCACCCGGATTACTACGCCTACCGGCAGGAGGTCCTCGATTTCCTCGAAGAATACGAACACGGCGCCAAGCCTAAAACACCCGCCCCCAAGGCGATTGCAGCGGAGTGAAACTATGAAGCAAAGACTTGTTGTCATTGGCGCAGGGATGGCCTCGGGCCGGGTGCTGGAGCACCTGACCGACGCCGCGCCGGATGCGTTCGACATCACCCTGTTCAACGCCGAGCCGCGCGGGAACTACAACCGCATCATGCTCAGCCCGGTCCTTTCGGGCGAGAAAACCTATGAAGAGATCGTCACCCATGACGACGCCTGGTATGCCCAACGCGGCATCTCCTGCCGCTTTGGCGAGCAGGTTGCCAAGATCGACCGTGAGATGAAGGTGGTCGAGGGCGTCAACGGACATGTGCCCTACGACAAGCTGATTGTTGCGACGGGGTCAAATCCATTCATCATCCCTCTGCCCGGTCATGATCTGGAAGGTGTGATCGCCTATCGCGATCTGGAAGATACCCAGCGGATGATGGGCATGGGTTCGGGCAACAAGGTTGTCGTCATCGGCGGCGGCCTGCTGGGGCTTGAGGCCGCTGCGGGCATGGCCGCGCATGGGGTCGACGTGACCGTCGTTCACATCATGGGCCACCTGATGGAACGTCAGCTGGACGAAGCCGCAGGGTATCTGCTGAAGAAGTCGCTGGAAGACAAAGGCATCAAGATTTGCCTGCAGGCGAACTCGAAAGAAATCCTCGGGCAAGATGGCAAAGTCCGCGCGCTGCTTCTGGACGACGGGACCGAATTGCCCTGTGATCTGCTGGTCATGGCCGTGGGAATCCGCCCGAACACGGCGCTGGCGCAACAGGCAGGTCTGGCCACCGGGCGCGGTATCCATGTGGACGACCAGATGTTGACCTCGGACCCGGATGTCTACGCCGTGGGTGAATGCGTCGAACATGACGGGGCTGTCTTTGGCCTTGTCGCGCCGCTTTACGATCAGGCGAAGGTGGTGGCGCAGGCGCTATTGGGCGAAGAGGCTGCGTTTGTTCAGAAAACCCTCTCGACCAAGTTGAAAGTCACCGGCTGCGATCTGTTCAGTGCGGGCGATTTCGCGGATGGGCCTGGACGCGAGGATATCGTGTTTCGCGACCCCTCGCGCGGGGTCTACAAACGCCTTGTGATCGAAGAGGATAGCCTGATTGGCGCTGTCATGTATGGCGACACTGACGATGGCAGCTGGTTCTTCGGGCTGATCAAGGACGGCACCAGTATCGAAGACATGCGCGAGACGCTGATCTTCGGACCCGCCTATCAGGGGGGCGACACTGCGGACCCTCTTTCAGCCGTTGCAGCATTGCCGCCTGAGGCGGAGATTTGCGGCTGCAACGGCGTATGCAAAGGTGACATTGTCGAGGCGATTAACGCGGGTGCCAGCGATCTGGGCGCCGTGCGTGCAAGCACCAAGGCCAGCGCATCCTGCGGGACATGCACGGGGCTGGTTGAACAGGTGTTGCAAGTCACTCTGGGCGATGAGTTCCAAATGCCAACGGCGCAACCGATCTGCGGATGCACCGATCTGACCCATGAAGATGTGCGCCGTCTGATCAAGGGGCAGGAACTAAAAAGCCAGGCCGCCGTTTGGCAAGAACTAAGCTGGACAACGCCGAATGGCTGCCATGTCTGCCGTCCGGCGATCAATTATTACCTGCTGGCCGACTGGCCTCTGGAATATCAAGACGACCCGCAAAGCCGCTTCGTCAACGAACGCAAGCACGCCAACATCCAAAAGGACGGCACTTTCAGCGTTGTCCCGCGCATGTGGGGAGGCATCACCACCCCCGAAGAATTGCGCGCCATCGCGGATGCGGCGGACAAATACGACGTGCCCACGGTGAAAGTCACCGGCGGTCAGCGCATCGACTTGTTGGGCGTGAAGGGTGAAGATCTGCCCGCCATCTGGTCTGATCTGAACCAGGCCGGTCTGGTCTCGGGGCATGCTTATTCCAAGGGGCTGCGTACCGTCAAAACCTGCGTCGGCACCGATCATTGCCGCTTTGGCACGCAAGACAGCACGGGTCTAGGCATCAAGCTTGAGAAAATCCTGTGGGGCTCCTGGACCCCGCACAAGCTGAAATTGGCGGTGTCAGGTTGCCCGCGCAACTGCGCCGAGGCGACCTGCAAGGATATCGGTGTGGTCTGCGTGGAATCAGGGTACCAGATCAGCATCGGCGGGGCCGCCGGTATGGACGTCAAAGAGACCGAGCTCCTGTGTCAGGTTCCAACTGAAGACGAAGCGATCGAGGTCGTGATGGCCGTCACTCAGGCCTATCGCGAAGGCGGCAAGTATCTGGACCGCTTGTATAAATGGCTGGGCAAGGTGGGCATGGACTGGGTCAAGGCTCAGGTCGTCGAGGACCGGGAGAACCGTGCCGCTCTGGTCGAACGGTTCGAACTGTCCCAAAGCATCTACCGCAAGGATCCGTGGGCGGAACACGTCAAAGACAAGGCGCAGACCTATGCGCCGATCGCAGATTTCACACTGGAGGCCGCGGAATGAGCTGGATTGACATCGGACATATCGAAGACATCCCACGACGTGGCGCGCGTTTGGTGAAAACGCATATCGGCTGTATCGCGGTCTTCCGCACCGCCGAGGCCGAGGTCTTCGCCGCCACCAACAGCTGCCCCCACAAAGGCGGGCCGCTGTCCGAGGGGATCGTGCATGGGCATTCGGTCACCTGCCCTCTGCACAACTGGGTCTTCGACCTGAACACAGGTCAGGCGCAGGGCGCTGACGAGGGGCAGATCGCCACCTATCCGGTGCGTCTCGAAGGCGGGCGCATCCTGTTGGATGCCAGCACAGTCTCTCACCGGAGCGCCGCCTGATGGACGGCACTGGCCTGCCCGAGGTCCGCTCGACCTGCGCTTATTGCGGGGTCGGCTGTGGCGTCCTGCTGCGCCCCGACGGGGCCGGAGGGCTGGCCGTACGCGGCGACCCGGACCACCCGGCAAACCATGGCCGGCTCTGTTCGAAGGGCTTGGCTTTGGGTGAGACCCTCGGCCTCGACCACCGCCTGCGAAACCCGCGCGCATTTGGTGAGGATGTCAGCTGGGATGACGCCCTTGAACTGGTTGCGGATCGGTTCTCATCGGCGATCAAGGCGCACGGGCCGGACAGTGTTGCCTTCTACGTCTCGGGGCAATTGCTGACCGAGGACTACTATGTCGCCAACAAGCTGATGAAGGGGTTCATCGGGTCGGCGAATATCGACACCAATTCGCGGCTCTGCATGGCATCCACCGTGGCCGGGCACAAACGCGCTTTTGGCACAGATACCGTGCCCGGAACCTATGAGGATCTGGATCAGGCCGATTTGGTTATTCTGGTCGGCTCAAACCTCGCGTGGTGCCATCCGGTTCTCTATCAACGGCTCATGGCGGCACGTAAGGCGCGTGGGACCCGGATCGTTGTGATCGACCCGCGCAGAACGGCAAGTTGCGATCAGGCGGATCTACACCTGCCTCTGGCACCGGGCAGCGATGTGGCCCTATTCAACTATCTGCTTGGCCGCATTCACGAATCCGGAAAGGTCGACGCGGGTTTTCTGAGCCATACGAAAGGGTTCACCGACGCATTGGCCGCCGCGCAAAAGGACAACCCGGCGGCGACCGATCTGGATCAAAAAGACCTCGACACCTTCTGCGACATGTGGATCAGGACCGAGCGCGTGGTCACGATCTTTAGCCAAGGTGTCAATCAGTCTTCCAGCGGGACGGACAAGGTCAACGCGATCCTGAATTGCCATTTGGCTGCGGGCCGGATCGGTCGACCCGGCATGGGGCCGTTTTCCGTCACCGGGCAGCCGAACGCCATGGGCGGGAGAGAAGTCGGTGGGTTGGCCAATATGCTCGCCTGCCATCTGGATATCGAAAACGAAAACCACCGCGCGGCGGTTCAGCGGTTCTGGGCTGCACCAAACATGCCCAAGAAACCGGGGCTGAAAGCCGTCGACCTGTTTCGAGAGATCGAAAAAGGGCAGATCAAGGCTCTCTGGGTGATCCATACCAACCCCGCCGTCACCATGCCCGAGGCCGACCGGGTGCAGGCCGCCATCAAAGCCTGTCCCTTCACGGTTGTCAGCGACCTGACCGAACATACAGACACCGCCCGCGTCGCAGATGTGGTGTTGCCAGCAGCAGGATGGGCCGAGAAAAGCGGCACCGTAACCAACTCGGACCGCACGATCAGCCGCCAGCGCGCCGTACTGACCCCTCCGGGCCATGCTCGGGCCGATTGGGATATCCTCGCCGAAGTGGGCCGCCGTATGGGGTGGCAAGAGGCATTCGATTATACCTCGCCAGTGCAGATTTTCCGCGAATACGCTGCCCTGTCATTGGTGGCCAAACCCTTTGGGCGCGATTTCGACATCTCTGGATATGCGGACCTGTCGGAAGACGACTATGCCGAGCTGCAACCAACCCGCTGGCCGGTGACGCCTGACGGCACTGGAGGGAGGTTCTTTGGCGGCGGGCAGTTCTTCCACCCTGACGGCAAAGCCCGCCTGATCCCGGTCAGCCACAGACCGCCCGAGGCGAAGGCCTCGGACCGCTACCCGTTCCTTCTGAACACCGGGCGCACACGGGACCAATGGCACACCATGACCCGCACTGGCCTGTCACCACGCCTGTCGTCGCACCTTGCTGAGCCTTTCATTGAGGTTCACCCGGATGATGCGGATCGTCTCGGGCTAGACCCCGACAGCTTGGTCGAGGTCAAAAGCGCGGTCGGGGCATGTATCTTCCGACTAAAGACATCCGATGCCGTCGCGCCCGGACAGGTGTTCGCGCCGATCCACTGGACGGGTGAAACAGCCCCCTCGGCCCGTGTCGATGCATTGATACCCGGCGTTACTGACCCGGTATCAGGCCAACCCGAAAGCAAAGCCGCCGCTGTGTCCCTGCAACCCATGAAGGCGGGTTGGTACGGTTTTGCAGTCTCCGCGACACCTCCATCACCGTCGGCAGAATATCGGGCAACGGCGAAAACCGAAAACGGCTATAGAACCGAGCTGGCGGGCTCTGAGATGCCCTCTGACTGGGAGGAAACGGCCCGAGACTGGTTCCAACTGCCGGACGCCCTGTCCACATCGGTCGAAGACCCCAAACGCGGGTCATTCAGGATCGCCCTGTCAGACGGTCCGCGCGTTCTTGCCGTTCTCTTTGTCTCTCGGGACCCTGTGACCTTGATGCGGGAGTATCTTGCAACCCTGCCCGATGCTGCGCCTCATCAGCTCCTCTCCGGTCGTTCCGCAAACGGTGTCGAGGATGGCGGGCCGATTGTCTGTTCGTGTTTCGGGGTTGGGTTGAATACGATCGTCCGGGCCATCGGTTCCCGGAACATCGCTGATGTCGATGACATCGGCAGGCTTTTGCAGGCGGGTACGAACTGCGGCTCTTGCCGCCCGGAACTGTCAGGATTGCTTGCAAAGCATTCAGTTCCGATCTTGCAGGACGTCGAACCCTAGGCGCAGGACCATTTCAGGGTTCTGCAACGCCGCCAAAGTCGGAACACGCAGATCGGCAGTATTGGCGAATGGCCCTGTGCGCCAAAAAGACCAAGGCCGCAGCTTTTGCTGCGGCCTCTTTTTTGCTCTCAGATATCAAGAGTATGCTGTTTTTCCCAGTTCGAGAAGTGGGACACGAACGAGTTCCACTCCTGATGCTTCATCTTCAGGAAAGCGCCAGAGAACTCCTGCCCCATCATCTCTTTCAACTCGGCATCCTTGTCGTATTCGCGCAACCCATCCAGCATGTTCAGCGGCAGTTTGGGCGCGTCAGTGACAGTGTGGCCTTCGGCGTACATGTCGATGTCGTAGCGCGGTCCCGGATCAGCCTTGCTGCGGATGCCCGACAGACCGGCGGCGATGATCACCGCCTGCAGCAGATACGGATTCGCCGCCCCATCGGGCAGGCGCAGTTCGAACCGCCCCGGGCCGGGGACGCGCACCATATGAGTGCGGTTGTTGCCGGTCCATGTCACTGTGTTGGGCGCCCATGTGGCGCCTGACATGGTGCGCGGGGCGTTGATGCGCTTGTAGCTGTTGACCGTCGGGTTGGTGATCGCCGCCAACGCGCTGGCGTGTTTCATGATGCCGCCGAGAAAGTATTTGCCCTGCTCGCCTAGCCCAACCTCTCCGGTAGGGCCGTCGCCGTCGCCCGCAAACACGTTGGTCTTCGCATCCGCGCCCGGCGCGTCCCAAACCGAGATATGGGCGTGGCAGCCATTGCCCGTCAGCCCTTCGACCGGCTTGGGCATAAAAGTGGCGCGCAGCCCATGCTTCTCGGCCACGGATTTGGTCATGAACTTGAAGAAGGAATGCTTGTCGGCGGTTCTCAGAACATCATCGAATTCCCAATTCATCTCGAACTGGCCATTGGCGTCCTCGTGGTCGTTCTGATACGGGCCCCAGCCAAGGTCCAACATGTAGTCGCAGATCTCGCGCACCACGTCATAGCGGCGCATCACGGCCTGCTGATCATAACAGGGCTTTTCGGCAGTATCGAACGGGTCGCTGATCTGTTCGCCATCGGGGGTCAGCAGGAAGAACTCGGCTTCGATGCCGGTTTTTACATGCAGGCCCATCTCGGCGGCCTCGTCGATCAGACGGCGTAGCACGTTGCGTGGGGCTTGGGCCACATCCTGCCCCTCCATCACGCAATTACCGGCAACCCAAGCGACTTCGGGCTTCCATGGCAGTTGAATCACCGAGGACGGGTCCGGCACCGCCAGCATGTCGGGATGCGCGGGGGTCATATCCAGCCAAGTGGCGAACCCGGCAAAACCGGCGCCCTCTTTCTGCATGTCGGCAATGGCTTGTGCGGGAACCAGTTTGGCCCGCTGTCCACCGAACAGGTCGGTGAACGAAATCATGAAATATTTGACGCCTTTTTCTTTGGCGAAAGCTGCCAGATCTGTCGTCATGGTCGGCCTTCCTTTCCCTGTTTATCAATCCCAATAGAAGAAAGACGCAGCCTCGTGGGACCGCGCCTTCCGAATGTCAGATCAGAACCCGGCCTTGCCCGGATACCAGTCGGTGCCTGCCAGGGGCACTTTTGCCATCGCAGCCGCCTCCATCGTCAGGGCACACAAGTCCTCGGGTTCAAGATTGTGCAAGTGATTGTGGCCGCAGGCCCGCGCGATGG
Source organism: Ruegeria sp. AI3 (assembly GCF_056541245.1). Taxonomy (NCBI): domain Bacteria; kingdom Pseudomonadati; phylum Pseudomonadota; class Alphaproteobacteria; order Rhodobacterales; family Roseobacteraceae; genus Ruegeria; species Ruegeria sp. AI3. The sequence goes on along the minus strand of NZ_JBQFYA010000006.1, from coordinate 64,110 downwards.
TCTGCGCCTCAAGCGTCATGACCTTCAGGTAGTTGCGCAGCCGTCGCCCGGCATCAACCGGGTCAAGACGCGCGGCAAGCTCGGGGTCCTGAGTGGTGATGCCCGCGGGGTCCTTCCCTTCATGCCAGTCGTCATAGGCCCCGGTTGTGGTGCCCAGCTTCTGATACTCAGCTTCCCATTTCGGGTCGTTGTCGCCAAGGGCAATTAGAGCCGCCGTGCCTATCGCCACCGCATCCGCGCCAAGCGCCATCGCCTTGGCCACGTCTGCCCCGGTGCGGATACCGCCCGAGATCACAAGCTGCACCTCGCGATGCACCCCCAAATCCTGCAGCGCCTGCACTGCGGGTCGGATACAGGCCAGCGTCGGAATGCCCACATGTTCGATGAACACATCCTGCGTGGCCGCCGTGCCGCCCTGCATGCCGTCCATGACAACCACATCGGCTCCGGCTTTTACCGCCAGTGCGGTGTCATAGTAAGGCCGCGTCGCGCCGACCTTGACGTAGATTGGCACCTGCCAGTTGGTGATCTCACGCAATTCGAGGATCTTGATCTCAAGATCATCCGGCCCGGTCCAGTCCGGGTGGCGACAGGCCGAGCGCTGGTCGATCCCCTTGGGCAAGGTCCGCATCTCGGCCACGCGGTCGCTGATCTTCTGGCCCAGAAGCATGCCGCCGCCGCCGGGTTTGGCCCCCTGCCCCACCACGATCTCAATCGCGTCAGCCTTGCGCAGGTCGTTGGGGTTCATGCCATAGCGCGAGGGCAGATACTGATAGACCAGCTTGGTCGAGTGGCCGCGTTCCTCGGGCGTCATACCGCCATCGCCAGTCGTGGTCGAAGTGCCGGCCGCTGAAGCGCCGCGGCCCAAGGCCTCTTTGGCCGGTCCCGAAAGCGCGCCAAAGCTCATACCTGCGATGGTGATCGGGATATCCAACTGGATCGGGTTCTTGGCAAAACGCGTGCCCAGCGTCACCGAGGTATCACAGCGTTCGCGATAGCCCTCCAGCGGATAGCGTGAGACGGAGGCCCCCAGAAACAGCAGGTCATCGAAATGCGGTACCTTGCGTTTGGCGCCTCCACCCCGGATATCATAGATACCGGTGGCCGCCGCGCGGCGGATCTCGGCGTTGATCGGGTTGGAAAAAGTCGCCGACTGGATCGGCACGGTGCGGGGGGTCTGATCGTCCATATCTTTCATACCCTTCATCCTTAATAAGCGGCCGAGTTGTCGACGTCGAAGTTATACAGCTGACGCGCCGAGCCATAGCGTTTGAACTCTTCCGGCTTGGCATCGCTGCCAGCGCGGTCAAGCAGATCCTTCAGGATCTCGAGATGCTCTGGGCGCATCTCTTTCTCGATACAATCCGCGCCGAGGCTTTTAACCGAGCCGCGCACGAACAGCCGCGCCTCGTAGAGGGAATCCCCCAGCGCGTCGCCAGCATCACCGCAAACCACCAGATTGCCCGCCTGCGCCATGAATGCCGACATATGGCCGATGTTGCCGTGCACCACGATGTCGATCCCCTTCATCGAGATCCCGCAGCGCGAGCTGGCATTGCCCTTGATCACCAACAATCCACCGTGGCCCGTGGCCCCAGCGTATTGGCTGGCATCGCCATCGACGATGACCTGACCCGACATCATGTTTTCGGCCACGCCCGGCCCGACCGAGCCTTCGACCCGAATGGTGGCCTGCTGGTTCATGCCCGCGCAGTAATAACCGGTCGAACCTTTCACGGTCACCTCGATCGGCGCGTCCAACCCGACCGCGATGGCGTGGCTGCCCTTGGGGTTCACCACCTGCCAGCTGGTCTGGTTGGTCTCTTTGCTCTGGTCCTGCAGGGCGGCGTTCAACCCGCGCAGGCAGTCAGCCTCAAGATCATAGGTCTGCATCTTACGCGGCCTTTTTGTTAGGAGTGTTTGTGTGGGACCAGAAGTAGACCGTCGCCGGCTCCGGCTCCCACACGCGGGCTTCTTCGATGCCGGGCAGGTTCACCAGGGCGCGGTATTCACTGCCGAAAGCCACATATTGATCGGTTTCCGCCATGACGGCCGGTTTGCAGGCTATCGGGTCGCGGACCACGCCGAACCCGTCCTTGGTGCCAACGACAAAGGTAAAGAACCCATCCAGATCCTCAAGACTGCTTTCCAGCGCCTCGCCCAGAGACGCGCCATTCATCATTTTCCACGTCAGATAGGCCGCGCCCACCTCGGTGTCATTCTCGGTCTGGATATGGACGCCCTCACGACGCAGCTTGCGCCGCAGCGAGTTGTGGTTGGACAGCGATCCGTTATGCACCAGACACTGGTCATCCCCGGTGTTGAACGGGTGCGCACCCATTGTGGTCACCGCCGATTCCGTGGCCATACGCGTGTGGCCGATGCCATGCGTGCCGGTCATGCCGCTGAGGTTGAAGCGCGCGGCAACATCTTTGGGCAGACCGACCTCCTTGTAGATCTCAAGGCTTTCTCCGCGGCTCATGATCCGGACCGAGGGGCGGATTTCGGCTAGCGCAGCGCGCGCGGCCTCGAACTGATCGCCGGGGATATCCAGCACCGCATGTGTGTCGTTGATCGTCTGGGTCACGGACGTGTTCAGGCGTTGACCCAGCTCATCCGCCAGACCGGCGAAGTCCTGTTCGGGGTTTGCAGACTGAACGGTGACTTTTGTAGTGCCCTGAGATGGTTCGCCATAGATCGCGATACCAGCGCTGTCGGGTCCACGGTCGGTCATGGTGATCAGCATATCCGTCAGCATCTCACCCAGCTTGGGCGACAGTGACTGGTCTTTAAGGAATAGTCCGACAATTCCGCACATGGCAGACAGCTCTCCTTGCGTGTTTCGTTGCGCGTGTACGCTAGCAACAAAACATCGGACCCTCAATAACTAGAGGAAATGTTTTTTCCTAACAGGCAAATTATGCCCAATTTCTGGGCGCACAGAAATACGCCGTCCCAAGAAAGCCCGGACGACACGCCTTTAGGCTAGGCTAGCTGATTATCAGCACTCTGATAAAAGGCGGATCAGCTTGTCTGAGGGTAACTGATCACCGACAGATACCGCGCTGGCAGGCTGACCAGACGCTCCGGCCCATGCGGCGCATCCGCGTCGAAAAACAGAGTATCACCGGGTTTCAACGGATAAACCTGATCACCATGGCGATAGTCGACCTCACCCTCCAGCACATAGATCGTTTCGATCCCGCCATGCTGGAACGTTGGGAAAACATCCGATTCCGCGGTCAGAGTGATCAGATAAGGCTCGACAATCACGCCCGAACCATTGGCGCCTAAATGGCCGAGAAGGTTGTATTGGTGATGCGCCCGCGTGCCTTCGCGCTCTAGCTCGACGCCTTCACCGGCCTTGGTGTGGACAGCATCGCGACGCTCTTCAAAACGGCGAAAGAAGCTGGTCAGCGGAACCGACAACGCATCGGCCAGCAGTTGCAGCGTGGTCAGCGATGGCGACGTGTTGCCGTTTTCGATCTTGGACAGCATCCCGATCGACAGGCCGGTAACCTGCGCCAGCTCGGCGACCGTTGTGTTCTGTTGCTTGCGAAAGGCCCGAACCTCGCGACCGATAGCCACTTCCAGAACCTTTTCCCGGTCACCAGACCGGATCGAATGAGGATCCTGCGTGAGTTTCGTCATTGAGGCTCTGTCGTTAGGGTTGGCCGTCATATCCACTGCCCTTGCTACAAGTGTTTGAGCCTGTTCGGCAAGGCGCTGAGCCTGCAAGTTGGATAGCGAAGCCTTTGGCGAAAGTCTATTGCCCGCCAAAGGGTAGGAAGACTTGAGGGCATTGCCAACCTCCAACGCCTGGTGAGCGTGCATTGGATCGCGCGCGGTCACCTTCCAAAGCGTGACACGTTCGGCAGCGGCGACCACTCAATCTTGTGTCGTGGCTTCTATGCGTTTGACCATTCGAACGGAGATATCACGCGGGCGTCAGGAAACGCTTGCAGGACATCTGCCTCGGCTTCTTTCAGGAAAACCAGCTTGATATTCGCCCCCGCATCCATCGTGGCATAGGTTGCAAGACCATCTTTGCGGGCCTGCCACAAACGATGCAGGATCACCCAGCTTTGATCTGAAAGGTAGGTCAGCGAAGGGCGCGCAGCTTGCATGGTCGCGTGCATGGCCAACGCATTTGCCTCGGCCGTTTGGCCTAGGGTTTCAAAGTCTCTCTCATTGATCGCTTGCTCGATGGTCTTGCAGTCCCGATCGGCCATCTCGGGCCAGCTGGAAAACAGAGGGCTTGTATCGACTGTGTGGTTCATTCCATCGCGGGACGAGTGCAGTTTCGGGCCTGTGTCCACCTCGACAATGGCAATGCGGAACTCCGGCCATACCGGCTCAAGCGGCACGCCGTGGCTGTCACCGCCGTCAGCGCGCATGCCCTTGTCCCAACGCACAAAGCCGTGCCAGAGCGAACGGGTTGCGCTGCCGCTGCCCAATCGGGCGATCAGGCTCATGTCCTGTGCTTGCAGGTCCAACCCGAAACTGCCACATAGCGCGCGGGTCAACGCAGCAAAGCCCGAGGCGGAGGATGCCAAACCGGCCGCCGTCGGAATTGTGTTTCTGGTCGAAATCATCAGTGGCACATCGCGGCCACCGCGAAACAAATCCGCAAACGCAAGCGCCTTGCGCGCGAACTCTGAGGTCGGCGGCAGAGGCTGACCGTCCAGCAAAACCTGATCCGACCCGCTCTGGGATGGCTCGACAGTTGTATGAGACCCCCATTCCGCCAAAGAGATCGACAAGGAACTGTTGAGCGGCAGATTCAACGCTCTGTCCCGCTTGCCCCAGTATTTCGACAACGCAATATTGCTTGGGGCATAGGCGCTGAAGCTTTGAACCTCGTCCGCGTCTCGCATCGCTTGCTGAATGAGGGTCTGAACGGCGTCAGTCATGTATGATCAGTCCTTCGCTGGCCAGTGTCACCGGAGTGAACGCGTCAGGCGGCGCTCCCAGGGCCAGAACGCAATCGCCCAAGCCAGAGCCCGAGATCTTGGCCGCCATGACTCCTTCGGCCTGTCGGGCCGATGTGATGATCCGGTTCAAGGTTTCGTCGCTCACACCCAAATCCTCCATCCGGTTTTGATAGTTCATCAGGGCGTCCGCGAAGGCCACCCAATCGCGGTCCTTTGCTGCATTGATGGCATGATCGGCCAAGTCACCCATATCGGCATAAAGCGTTTTGAACTCGGCCTCTCTTACGATCATCCGTTCAGCAACCTTTTGCAACACAACCGAGGTGGGGGTCTTGTATCCACAGTATCGCAGGCTGATCGTCGGAGGGTGAGGCAGTGCCACCATCTCTGGGTTTGGTGGAGCGCGGTAAGCCAGCATACCGCCCTGCAAGCTGGCGGCCAAATCGGCGCCACTGCCGCGGCCCTGAATGTCCTGAATGATCTGATAGGCCTTGGAGTGAATACCGTTCAACGGCTGACCCGTGACCGTGAGAACGGCCCCCAGAGCGGCAATGGCCACGGCGGCGGACGACCCCAGCCCAAGCGTCGGGTCAATCTCCGACGTAATCGAGATATCCATCCCGACGTCAATCGCATCCCTGTGCATGGCGATTGCAGCAAGGACAAACTTGTAGGGCCCTGCAGCTTGCACCTGATCCAAATCGACCGTTTGCGTTTCGGCAATCTCGGAGGAGAGACGCACCAGTTGATCGGTGCGCGGTCGCAGCGTCACCGTTAGTCTTTGTTCAATCGCGGCCACGATGGCTCTGGAGCCATAAACGACTGCATGTTCTCCGGTCATCATGACCGATCCCGGTGCGCTGGCCCGTATCATGAATTGGCCCCGTCTGAGCTGCGGCTAGGGGCCTTGCCCATCGCTGCACCTGCCGAGGCCAGACGCAGCGCGGACCATTGCATCTGAGGATAGCCCAACATGAAATCGGCCATTTTGTCATGGTCCTCCATGTGCACCAGAACCACCCCGCCGAAATCACCGCGTACAGACCCCCCACCGCAGATTTTAGCCGCACCGCTAATGCCTTCGATCTGTCTGACAAACGTTTGGCAAGGGTCTGGCACGACACCGATCATTTCCAGCAATCGCTGGTTTTCGGAAATCGCATCGTCCGGGTCATGCCCCGAGGCAATCGCGGTCAAAAACGCGGTCGTACAGTCGCCGAAACGTTGCCAAAGGGCGTCGTTCTGCGCGTGTTCGGCCTTGACCGCACTGACGCATTCGCCGGTGCTGCTTTCAGGCCGGCCGTGCAGGACCCAATACCACCCGTTCCCCGTCAGTAAACCATGATCCAGCGGCAATTCCGGCGCCGCGATACCCGTTTCGCCTGCACGCACAAGGCCGCCTCGGACAACTGCGGCGGCATCTATCGGCCCTGCACGCCCATGCTTGAGACGCTCGCAAAACCGGACCCGCTCATACCTCTCTTCAAGCGTCTTAGGCCGCTCCAACAGGTTTTCGAACAACACCGTTGTTGCCGCGACGATGGCGGCAGACGACCCCATACCCGCGCCGATCGGTAGCTCTGATCGACTGGCCAGCTGTCCCGGGGCCAGTTTGCTGTTCATCGCACCAATGCCGGGGATCACGGATCCGGGCGCTGCGAGGCTGTCATGCAACAAAGAGGCCAGAGTATAGACCGCCAGATCATCCGGACGCGTGAGGATCTTGTGGACATCCAACTCGCCGCGCGTGAATTGATCAAAGCGCTGATCCAGTGACGACTTGAACTGAGACAACAGTTTCAAGGGGTAGTATTCGCCTGACGACAGGTTCTCGAACGCGGTCTTCAGGCCTTCACCCAAGCCCAGCGGCTGAAACGACACTTCGGTATAGCGGGCCACAGCCATTGCCAGCGCGGGCATGCCGTACAGAACCGAATGCTCTCCGGACAGGATCAGCTTACCGGGCGCGTGGGCCCAGACTTTATCATGCGGTGCGGTCAACGTAGATGCGCTTGTTGTCGTCAATGCTTGCCAGTCTGTAGCGCCCTTTTGCCTCATCGGGCATGGGCGTATCTGTCCCGTCCTCGCCATTCATCGGGTGCCAAAGGGCAACATATTCATTATATGAGACGGCGGTCCGGTCCTCTAGGATTTCCCGGTGGCGGGGAGCAAACAGATGATCGCGGTAGCCTTCGACCACCTTGGCATCAAAGAACTCACCGGTCGCGCCGGACCCGTAGGAAAACAGTCCCAAGGACTTGCCAGCCAGATCGCTATCGATGTTCTCCAGCGTGGACAGGATCGCAAGGTACATCGACGCGGTATAGCTGTTCCCGACCTGGCGATTGTAGATCATCCCCGGCAAAGCGGCCTGCATATCAGCCTCGGCTTTTGCCTCTTTCGCCAGACGCAGATGCGCCTTTTCGCCCATACGCGAGAATGGCAGGTGATAGCAGAACTGCGCAAACCCATCGTAGGGCAAGCCGCCATTTGCCTGATAATCGCGCCAGGACTCCACCAGCGCCCCGAGATAACGCAGCGCCGAGTACTTACCGTCAACCAAGGGTGTGCGCCGGTGGTTGGGGCGCCAAAAATCCATGATGTCTTCGGTAAAAAGGCCCGAGACAGTGCCGATCTCCAACAGTGTCGGATTGGCCGTGACCAGCATCGCAACGGCTGAGGCCCCCTGCGTCGCCTCGCCCGAGCTGTCCAGATCATAGCGCGCGATATCCGAGGCGATCACAAGCACCTTACGATCCGGCTTGCGTGCCACATGAGCGCAGGCCATTTGCAGGGCAGCGGTGGCAGAATAGCAGGCCTGCTTCAGTTCCACATTGCGCAGGTTCGACGGCAACCCGAGAAGCCGCTGCACATAGATACCCGCCGATTTCGATTGGTCGATCCCTGTTTCCGTTGCAAACAAGATGGTGTCGATCCCGTCGGCACCGTGTTGATCAATGATCGGCTTCGCGGCCTCGGCGGCCATGGTCACAACGTCTTCATCATGCCCCGGCATGGCAATCTTTTCCTGCCCGATCCCGCGTGAGAACTTGGCCGGGTCGATGCCGTGATGCTGGGCCAGAGTGTCCAGCGAAATATAGCGATGAGGCGTATAAAAGCTCATCGCGCTGATACCAGTAGAGATTACCAAAACTTTGACCTTGATCGGATCAGTGAGACATTTGCCTTCAGCTGAGATACATCGGCGCAGCCCAAAAGAAACATCGCCGTAGTAAATTCGCGACGTAACTTTTCGATTTGCCGGATGACCCGTGCGCTCGATTCCTGCGCTGCGGCCAAAAACGGCGCGGCCATTCCGCACAGATCTGCGCCCAGAATGATAGATTTGGCCATGTCCACACCGTCTCGTAAACCGCCGCTGGCGATGAGTGTTGTTGGATCGGTCTTTTTGACCAAGACGTCCCGAGTTTCAAGCAGACTTTCGACCGTCGTCAGGCCCCAATCCTGAAAAACCAGCCCCAGATCGTCCTGCTCGTCCGCGCGGCGGTGATATTCGATCCGGCTCCAGGACGTGCCACCGCGACCGGCCACATCGAAATGGCGAATGCCAGCGGCATATGCCAGCTCGACATCGGGGCCGGACAGCCCGGCACCGACCTCTTTGATCAGCACGGGCAGCGGCATGTTCGAAACGAGATCAGAGATCTTGCCAGACAGGTTGGAAAAGTCGCGATCCCCCTCGACCTGCACAGCCTCTTGCAGCGGGTTGAGGTGCAAATAAAGCCCGTCAGCCTCAAGCGCTTGAACCGCCTGAAGGCAGTGGTCTGCATCTAGCCCCGCGTTCAACTGCACCGCGCCGATATTGCCGATCAACGGTATGCTTGGCGCGGCGTCACGCAGTTGAAAACTGCCCCTCGAGGCAGGATCGGCGAATAACACACGTTGTGAGCCAACGGACATCGCCACCCCGGTTGCCTCGGCCGCCTCAGCAAGGTTGCGATTGATCCTTGCGATCTCATCACCGGTTCCACCCGTCATCGACGAAATCAGCAGCGGAAAGCTGAGCGGTTTGTCCAGAAACTGGGTGCTGGTGTCGACCGCATCCAGATCCAGCTCAGGCAAGGCGCGATGGGTCAGAGATATCGCGTCAAACCCGCTGCGCCCGCGTTCGACACTGGGGTCTTCCAGAACGGCGCGCAGATGGTCCAGTTTGCGCCCGGCCACGCTGCGGTCGGCAGGTTTGGGCTTGGTCATCGTTCCAGTTCCATATGGGTGCGCACCAGCTCTCCGGGATTGGTTTGTGCGGCCATCAAGGACAGCTCACCGCACAGCACAGCCCCGGCACAGATGCCAGCCAAGCGACGGGCGTTTTCACCCGCCTCGCGTTCCTCTTTGCAGCCCATCAGGCGCAGGCTTTCTTCGACCTGATCATTGCCTTTTCCCGCCCCAACCGAACCGACGATCAGGTTCGGCAAGGTACATGAGAAATACAGGTCTTCACCCCGCGCTTCGCAATGAACGATACCTTGGCTACCCTCAATGATATTCGCGGCGTCCTGACCGGTGGCCAAATAGAAGGCCAGCAGAATGTTTGCGAAATGCGCATTGGCGCTGCGCAGAGATCCCGCAAGGTTTCCGCCAATCAGGTTCTTTTCGAGATTGAGCGCAACCATCTGCTCGGGTGTGGTGCGCAGCATGCGCCGCAGAAGCCGGCCCGGGATTTCCACTTCGGCAATGACGTATTTGCCCCGCCCCAAAAGCCCGTTCGCAGCGGATGCCTTTTTGTCGGTACACAGGTTGCCCGAGATCGACGCGTAGGCCAAATGCGGCTGGTCATCCAAGACCCAATTCAGCACCGCCTCGGCCGCCTTGGTCACCATATTGTGACCCGAGGCATCCCCGGTGGAACACTCAATCCGAATAAACAGCAAGTTCCCAGCGATCTGGCGATTCAGCTTGATCAGGCGGGCAAAGCGGCTGGTCGAGGAGATGATCTCGGCCACCTTGTCGGTCTGCGCCTCGATCCGTTTCCAGGCTTGATGCGCAGAGGCGGCATCCTGCGCACGTACGGCGATGGAACGTGTCATCCGCTCATCAACCAGGGTGACCTGAATGCCGCCTGCGTGCCGTGAAACACCCGCACCGCGCGCGGTGGAGGGCCATAAGGGTGTCTCGAACGTCGCCAGAGGGACGCTGACCTCACCGGACACCAGATCCCCCCTGAACAGAATCGGCCCGACCCATTGGGTTGGAAGCGGGGTCACGAACGTAGATTTGGCGCGCACCTGGTTACCCTTTTCAGTTTCGGTCGACAAAAGCGTCTGATCCGATGAGGGGTATCACCAGACCAAAGGGCCAATGTCAAACCGCGAAGGCTAAACATAGCGGTCGTCGCGGCGATCCCAACGGGTAAACTCATCCCCCATCAGCGATATGATGTCATCGCGCGCACTTACAGTCTGGACAATCAGCCCTCGGACAGGCGGGCCGACAGAACCTCGATCCCTTGGACCAGATCGTCATAGGTGTTGCGATCGGCCATGTACTCTCGCAATTGCTGGTTCAGCCCGCCCGGCGTGTTTAGGGACTCGACCAGATCGGTCATCGCGTTCTCGGTCTCCATCGGCGCGGCCATGATCGACCCTCCGATCAACAGACGCAGGAATTTCTCGGCCTCATGGGCGCTGCCGGTCTTATGGCCCAGCCAGTCAATCCCAACGGCCAGCGATTTCGCTACAACCGATAGCAGGGCTTGAGCGGCCAGAAACTCGTTGAAATCACTCTCGGACTTCATGGTGATCACAGTGTTTGAACCGCCATAGAGGGCCTCAACCGTTGGCGACGCGGGAAAGACCAGAACCGGAGACCCGCCCGAGGCAATGGACGGGAACGGGATCATCAACGTCTCGAACGTGGCCGGTGCAACGAGGGCCTGAACCTGTTCCGGCGAGATACCAACCATGAACGAGACAACCCGCTGGCCTTCGCGAAACCGCAGCGCGGACAGCATCGCCTCGGCTTGCTCGGCGGTCGATCCGACAAAGACCACGTCACTGGCATCCAAAACACCCTGATTGTCAGCCACAGTCACATTGTCGAAGCGGGCCGACAGCTCGGATGAGTTGGCCCGGCTTCTTTCGCTGATAACAATGTCATGCCCATCGCTGACCAAACCTTCGGCGCAGGCCCGCGCAATTGTTCCAAACCCCAGATAGCCAAGCCTCATGTTTGCCTCCTGTTTTCCGACAAGTGGTCGAGTCGCCCCGTTGATCGCCCTATTCGCCGCCGCAGGCAAACCAATTCTCTACCGACCAGACATCAAACGGACGGGCTCTTGCCCTGAACGATTGACGATCAGTTTCTCTGATGCTCAAAAGTTTGAATGATAAAGAACCAAGTCACACTCAAACAGCTCGAAGCCTTTACCTTCGTGGTCGATATGGGAACCTTCCGCGCCGCGGCCAACGCGCTTGCGACGACGCAGCCCAATATCTCGTCACGCATCGCCACGCTGGAAGAGGCATTAGGCACAAAGCTGCTGCATCGCGATGCAGGGTCCGTGCGTCTGACAGCGAAGGGAGAGGCGCTGTTGGAGAAAACCAGAACGGTTCTCCGCGCAACCGAAGCCCTGCTGGAAGAGGCCGATCGACAAGATCTGATTCAGGAGCGGCTGCGTCTTGGCGTCACCGAATTGGTCGCCTGCACATGGCTGCAGGACTTTCTGCGTTGCCTAAAACAGCACTATCCCAATCTGAGCGTCGAGCTTGTGGTGGACCTGTCCGGCACGATTGATGAAAAGCTGCTGGAGGGGCAGCTTGATCTTGCCGTGCAGAACGGGCCGTTCAAAACAGACCTGGACGGAACGCGGGAGCTGACCGGCGAAGACTATGTGTGGGTGGCCAATACGACACTCGCCACGGCCTTGCCCGAAGGGCGCAGCGTTGACCGGTTTTTCGCATTCTCCGTTCTGACCCATGCTCGCCACACAATTGCAGGGCACAGCCTGCACGCCATGGCGCAGGAACGCGGGCTAGACGCGCAGAAAATCGTGCATTCGAACGCTTTGTCCGCCTGCGTTCCGATGGTATCGGAAGGCCTTGGGATCGCGTTGCTGCCGCGCCCGCTGGTCCAGCGCGAGATCGACGCGGGCGCCCTGCTGGAACTTCAATCCGACTGGACAGCCGAGCCGCTGCGGTTTTTCGCCCGCTACGATCCAAAGCGGGCCGCACGTTTTGTGGAACACGCGGCGGAAATCGCCGCTCAGCTCAGGCCACACACGATAAAAAAATTTGATCAGGAGTAGAAATTAAAGCAATTTGATTTTTCGTCCCGAGCTGGGTTTTAGTCGCGTTTGACAGGTACTCTTTCAAGCGGGCACGGGCATGGCTTCACATTCTATCCGACTGGGCGTTGATATCGGCGGCACCTTTACCGATGTGGTTCTGGAAAAGGATGGACAGACATTTTCAACAAAAGTGCTTACAACCTATGCCGCGCCGGAAGACGCGATCATCGACGGGATGCAGCAGGTCTGTGCCAAGGCCGGGATCACTCCGGGTCAGATTGACCAGATCATTCACGGCACCACGCTGGCGACCAACGCGCTGATCGAACGCCGGGGGGCGAAAACGGCGCTGATCACAACGGAAGGGTTCCGCGATGTGATCGAAATGCGCACCGAAAGCCGGTTCGAGCAGTACGACCTGAACCTCAAACTGCCTGACCCGCTGCTGCCACGCCACATGCGCTTTACCGTTCCCGGCCGCGTCGATGCACGAGGCCAAGTTCTGGTTGATCTGACCCGCACCGATGTCGAAGCCGTGGTGGACAAGATTGCACAAGCCGGTTTTGAATCGGTGGCGGTGGGTCTGATCCACTCCTACCTCAACCCAGCGCATGAGCATCTGGTGCGCGAGGTTCTGGCCGAGAAACTGCCGGACGTTTCGGTCTCGATCTCGTCCGAGGTTTCGCCTCAGATGCGCGAATATGAGCGGTTCAACACGGTCGTCGCCAACGCCTATATCAAGCCACTGATGGCCTCATACCTGGGTCGGCTCGAGGATCAATTGCGCGCCCAAGGCGTAAAATGCCGGATCTTCCTGATGCATTCGGGTGGCGGCATCATCTCAATCCAGAATGCGGCGGAGTTCCCGGTGCGGCTGGTCGAAAGCGGCCCCGCTGGAGGTGCGGTTTTTGCGGCGCATATTGCGGCACGCTACGGTTTGGACAAAGTGCTGAGCTTTGACATGGGCGGCACCACTGCCAAGATCTGCCTGATCAAGAACCAGACGCCCAAAACCAGCCGCGTGTTTGAGGTCGCGCGGACCTATCGGTTCAAGAAGGGCTCGGGCATGCCGATTTCGATCCCGGTGATCGACATGGTCGAAATCGGCGCGGGCGGCGGCAGTCTGGCCCATGTGGACGGGATGCGCCAGATCCGCGTGGGTCCGGAAAGCGCGGGGTCCGAGCCCGGCCCGGCCTGCTACGGACGCGGCGGCACACGCCCCGGTGTGACGGACGCTGATCTCGTTCTAGGCAAGCTGGACCCGAACAATTTCGCCGGTGGCTCGATCGTTTTGCACCCGGATAACTCCAAATCTGCGCTGGCCAACCACATTGGCAGTACGCTGGACATGGACCCGATTGAGGCCGCCTTTGGCGTGGCCGAGGTGGTGGACGAAAACATGGCCAACGCCGCACGCGTTCACGCCGTCGAGAATGGCGAAGACCTGAGCGAGTACACTATGATCGCTTTTGGGGGCGCGGCCCCTCTGCACGCCGGGCGTCTGTGTGAAAAGCTTGGGGTCGAACGCCTGCTGGTTCCGCCGGGGGCCGGGGTCGGCTCGGCCATCGGGTTCCTGCGCGCGCCCTTCAGTTTCGAGGCCAACCGCTCGGTCTATATGAAGCTCAGCGATTTCGACGCGAACCGGATCAGTCAGCTTTTGTCCGACCTGAGGGACGAAACAACTGGCTTTGTGCGAACCTGCGATGCGACCAGCCCGATCCGGACCGATTTCAAAGCCTATATGCGCTATTCCGGTCAGGGCTGGGAAATCCCGATCGAACTGACCGAAGAACAGGCGAAGAATCCCGACGCCGCCACCTATCAGGCCCGGTTCGAGGAAGGCTATACCAAGCTCTTTGGCCGCCCGGTCGCGGGCATGGATATCGAGATCACGGTCTGGTCTGTCAACGCCAGCACCCCGCCCGAAGAGGTCACGCCGATTGCCGTAACGGACGCAACAGGCCCGGCTATGTCCGACGGCACGCGACAGGTCTTTGACGCGGCATCCGGTCGATATCTGGACGCAGATACTGTCGACCGCGCTAGCATGCAGAGCGGGCAGCGCGCCCAAGGGCCCGCAATCGTGACCGAAGATGAAACAACCATCGTTGTCCCCGCCAGCCGGGACGCCATCCGCCAGCCCGATGGCTGTATCGACGTTGTGACCAAAGGAGTCGCGTGATGAGCAATGAGCATTCCAAAGTCACCTATCAGGTCATGTGGAACCGTCTGATCTCGGTTGTTGAGGAACAGGCGCAGGCGTTGGTTCGGACAGCGTTTTCAACCTCGGTCCGTGAGGCCGGGGACCTGTCGGCGGGGATCTATGACACGCACGGGAACATGCTGGCGCAGGCTGTGACCGGTACGCCGGGTCACGTAAACGCGATGGCAGATGCGGTCGCGCATTTCATTCGCCGAATTGGCCGGCAGAACATGCATGAAGGCGACGTCTACATCACCAATGACCCGTGGGAGGGCACAGGCCACCTGCATGACATCACTATGGTCACCCCATCCTTTCACAAGGGCGCGCTGGTAGGGTTCTTCGCCTGTACCGCGCATATCGTGGATATCGGCGGGCGCGGCTTTGGGGCCGATGCGCAAAGCGTCTATGAAGAGGGGCTATACATCCCGATCATGAAGTTTGTCGACCGTGGCGATGTGGATGAAACACTGGTGCGCCTCATTCGCGGCAATGTGCGCGAGCCCGATCAGCTGATCGGAGACATCTATGCTCTGACCACCTGTAACGAAATCGGCCACCGCCGCCTGATCGACATGATGGAGGAGTTCGACCTCGAAACCCTCGATGGGATTGCCGCGTTCATCCTCGACAACTCCCGCCGAGCGACGCTGGAGCGTATCGCCGCCCTGCCTCAGAAAACCGCTGAAGGTGAAATGACGATGGACGGATTTGATACTCCGATCACGTTGAAGGTCAGAATCAGCGTTGAAGGCGAAAGGATCGTGACCGATTTCACCGGCACCTCAGGGGTAGACAAGAAGGGGATCAATTGCCCGCTGGTCTATACCAAAGCCTATGCCTGCTACGCGCTCAAGGTCGCGATTGCGCCCGAGATACCTAATAACGCGGCATCATTGGCCCCGTTTGAGGTCACCGCACCTGAGAACACCATTGTGAATGCGCTTCATCCGGCTCCGGTCGCACTGCGCCATATCGTGGGCCATTTCGTACCCGATGCGGTCTATGACGCGTTCGACAAGATCGTCCCCGGCCTCGTCCCTGCCGAAGGCGCGGGATGTTTGTGCAACTTTCAGGTCAGCCTGCGCCCCCGCACCGATGCTCCAGCCCCTGAAGGTGGCCGCCGGTCCGAGGTGCTGACTTTCAACTCGGGCGGGTCCGGCGCGCGGCCGGAACACGACGGGATGAACGCCACCGCCTTCCCATCGGGCGTAATGACCATGCCGATCGAAGCCACTGAACACGCGGGCCCCGTCATCATCTGGCGCAAGGAACTGCGCCCCGACAGCGGCGGTGCTGGGAAAACGCGCGGCGGGTTGGGCCAGTATATGGAGGTCGGCGCGCAAGAGGGGTACGAGTTCGACATTCAGGCCATGTTCGACCGCAGCCAGCACCCCGCGCGCGGTCGCCGTGGCGGGGGAAATGGCGCGCCCACCACCATTGCCCAGGACGACGGGTCTGACATGCGGGTCAAAGGTAAACAGTTTGTACCACACGGGCGCAAAGTCGTGATGGCGTTCCCCGGCGGTGCTGGCTACGGTGACCCGTCGGAACGGTCAAAACAGATGGTGAAGCGTGATCTGGCGCTCGGCTATATTTCAGACGAAACAGCATCACGCGACTATGGCTTGACGGCATCCGAGATCTCCGAGATCCACCGTGCCGTTGCAAAAGGAGAATACGAATGAGCAACCAAAGCCCGGCCCGGCAAAGCTATGACGTGGTGATCATAGGCGGCGCGATCATGGGGGCCTCGACCGCTTGGTTCCTGTCGGACAATGCCGATTTCAATGGCTCGGTTCTGGTGATCGAACGCGACATGAGTTTCGCCTCATGTTCGACCGGGCATACAAATTCTTGTATCCGGCAGCAATTCTCGGCCGAGCTGAACGTGCGGATCAGCCAGTTTGCCGCCGACTTCGTCAAGAACCTACGCGGCTATATGGGTGGAGACGACCGGGTGCCCGAGCTTTCGATCCATTCCTTTGGCTACATGTATCTGGCCGACAACGAAGGCTTTGCCAACGTGCTGCGCGAGAACCAGAAGGTGCAGTTGGCGGCAGGTGCGGCAACACAGCTGATGAACGCGGATGAGATCAAGGCGGCCTATCCGTTCTACAGTGTCGATGACATCGTTCTGGGCTCGATCAATCTGGTTGACGAAGGCTATTTCGACGGCGCGGCCCTCGATCACTGGTGGCGGCGGCAAAGCCGCGAGCGTGGCGTCGAATGGATCCAGAACGAAGTCGTCGAGATCACCCGAAACGCCGCGGGAACTAAGGTCGAAAGCGTCACGCTCGCCTCGGGCGAAGTCATTGCGTGCGGACAGGTTGTTAACGCATCCGGCCCTCGGGCGGCCAGAACCGCGCAAATGGCGGGGATTGACGTGCCGGTTGAACCGCGGAAACGCTATTCTTGGATTTTTAAGGCCGAACAGCCGTTGGACCGCGACCTACCGCTGACCATTGATCCATCTGGCGTTCATGTGCGCGAGGTCGGGGGCGGCACGTATCAGTGCGGCGGGCATTCCGACATCGACCCGGCGGTGGATTTCGATGATTTCAACATGGACCACGCCTTCTGGGAAAACCACGTCTGGCCCGTCCTCGCCACCCGTATCCCGCAATTCGAAGCGATCAAGCTGCAAAGCGAATGGGCCGGGCATTATGCGATGAACACCTTCGATCACAATGCAATCATGGGTCCGCATACCGAGCTGTCGAACTTCATCTTCCTAAACGGGTTCTCGGGCCACGGTCTGCAGCAGTCTCCTGCGATGGGGCGTGGCACGGCCGAGTGGCTGACCTATGGCGAATACCGCGCGCTCGACATGACGCCCTTCAACTACGAACGTATCCCGGCCGGGCAACCCATCATCGAAAAGGCAGTGATCTGATGGAGCTCACACCCAACCGTTTCACCCGTGCGATCGCAAATGGCGACAAACAAGTTGGTGTTTGGGTCAGCCTGTGCAGTAACACTGCAGCCGAAGTCATAGCCACCGCAGGTTATGACTGGGCGCTGATCGACATGGAGCACAGCGCGAACGACTATCACAGCGTGTTATCGCAGCTGCAGGCTTTTGAGGCGTATCAGACCACCGCACTTGTCCGCGTCGAATGGAATGATGCGGTTGCGGTCAAACGTCTGCTTGATCTCGGCGCGCCGGGGCTTCTGTTTCCGATGATCCAATCCGTGGAAGAAGCAGAAC
Organism: Ruegeria sp. AI3; assembly: GCF_056541245.1. Classification (NCBI taxonomy): domain Bacteria; kingdom Pseudomonadati; phylum Pseudomonadota; class Alphaproteobacteria; order Rhodobacterales; family Roseobacteraceae; genus Ruegeria; species Ruegeria sp. AI3. The sequence continues at coordinate 46,516 of NZ_JBQFYA010000006.1, read as the reverse complement.
GCGCCGTCGCGGCCACGCGCTACCCCCCGCGTGGCGTTCGTGGGATGGCCGGCGCAAGCCGCGCAACAGGTTTTGGCCGGATCAAGGACTATGTGACGCGCTGTGAAGACGAGCTGACGGTTCTGTTACAAGTGGAATCCCGCGCCGCCTTGGAACAGGCCGAGGCCATCGGCACGGTCGATGGTGTCAGCGGCATCTTCTTCGGCCCGGCGGATATTGCCGCCGATCTTGGGCATGTCGGCAATACCATGCATCCCGAGGTCTGGTCCGAAATCAGAAAAGCCGCGCAGAAACTGATCGCGCGGGGAGTGCCTGTTGGCACCTTGGTCACCGACCCGGCCTTTGCGGCCGAGCTTTTGAACGAAGGGTTCACCTTTGTTGCCAATGCCATTGATACCGGCCTTCTGGCGCGCGCGGCAGACGCGACTCTGGCCCAGACGAAAGATCACCTGAAATGAGCTTTGCCGCCTCGCGCCTTACATCCGTGAAACCCTCGGCCTCGGCTTGGGTTAGCCAGGCCGCGAAAGAGGCCCGCACGCGGGGTGAGGATGTCATTGATCTGGGCCTCGGAGAGCCCGATTTCGACATGCCCGACCACATCAAAGACGCCGCGCATCAGGCCGCTCTGGCGGGTGAGACCAAATACCCGCCCACCAACGGCACCCTGACCATGCGGCAGACAGTTGCCGACAAACTGCAGCGCGAGAACGATCTGACCTACGCACCGGATGAAGTCATCGTGTCGAACGGGGCCAAGCAGGTGCTTTTCAACGCCTTCATGGCCACGCTGGAGCCGGGCGACGAAGTTCTGCTCTGCGCGCCCTATTTTGGGCAGTACAAGGACATCGTGCTCATCCTTGGCGGTACGCCCGTCACCATCGAGTGCCCGGCTGAAGACGGTTTCCGCCTGACCCCCGACAAGCTGGCCGCCGCGATCACACCCAAGACACGCTGGCTGCTGCTGAACCAACCCTCGAACCCCTCAGGCACGGTCTATTCGGATGCTGAGATTGCGGCCCTTGGCGCGGTTCTGGAACAACACGACCGCATCCTGATCCTGTCTGATGAGATCTACGAACACATCCTGTTCGACAATCGCGTCTTCCGGTCTTTCGCAGCCCTGTGCCCGACGCTGAAAGATCGGACGCTGACGGTTAACGGGGTTTCCAAGGCCTATGCGATGACAGGGTGGCGCATCGGCTATGGCGCTGGCCCGAAAGAGCTGATCGCCGCGATGACCAAGGTACAGAGCCAGATTTCTTCGGGCGCTTGTTCGATCGCGCAGGCCGCAGCGGCGGCTGCTTTGAACGGTCCGCAGGATGAGGTACGCCGCTTCTGTGCCGCGTTCAAGGCCCGACGCGACCTCGTGGTCGAACGCATCCGCGACATTCCCGGCCTGACGCTCGACCCGCCGGGCGGGGCGTTCTACGGGCTGATCGGCTGTGAGGGCCTGATCGGGGCCACGGCGCCCGACGGTGCAACCCTGACCTCAGACGCAGACGTAACCGCCTATCTTCTCAGCGCGGCCGGTGTGGCGGCTGTTCCCGGCAGCGCCTATGAGCTGTCACCCTTTTTCCGCATTTCGACCGCCGCGTCCGAAGACGTTCTGAACACGGCCCTGAACCGCATCTCCGATGCCGTTGCCAATCTGAAAGGAGTTCGCCCATGAAGAAACTTGTCCTCACCGGCGCAGCGGGGCGGCTTGGATCATATTTGCGCGGGCCGCTATCGAAACTGTGCGACGAGCTGGTCTCCTCGGACATTGCCGACGGCGTACCCAACCTTGCGCCGAACGAAAGCTACGTGAAGGCCGATCTTGCCGATCTTGAAGCTATGACAAAGCTTATGGAAGGCGTGGATATGGTGGTTCATTTCGGTGCCATCGCGGATGAGGCCCCGATGGATGTGCTTTGGGGCCCGAACTTCTACGGCGCCTATACCGTGTGGGAGGCCGCCCATCGCAACAATCTGCGGCGGGTGATCTATGCCTCGTCGATCCACGCGGTCGGCATGCACAAAAAGACCGATTTCATCGGCATCGACGCTCCACACAGACCAGACACGTTCTATGGGCTTGCCAAGTGCTTCGCCGAAGACCTCGCCTCGCTATACTGGGACAAGCGCGGGCTCGAGGCCGTCTGCCTGCGCATCCTGTCTTGCGCGCAGGTCACGAACAGTCGCGCGGTTGGAACGTGGCTCAGCTATGATGACTTGGTGCACATGGTCGAACAGGCGATCAAAACCCCGGTCACCGGATTCAGCATCGTCTATGGTGTGTCCGACAATGACCGCGCGCCCGTCGACAACTCCAAGGCGCGGCATCTGGGTTTCCAGCCCAAGGACAATGCCGAGCAATTCGCCGATGAGATCTTTGCCAAGGACGGCCCGCTTGACCCCCTTGATCCCGCCAATATCCATCACGGCGGCCCTTTTGCAGCCGTTGATCTGGGCAGCAGCGGTATGGCGGCTCTGAACCTGAACGCAGACGATACGGCGAAGGAGTAAGCGTCAGCCCGTCTTCGCCGCCACGCGGGCCTTTCTCTCTGCATACGCCAGCTTTTCCGTGAGAGCATCGCAATGAGCAACGATCCACTTCTGCAGCCATACCAGTTGAAGCACCTCACCCTGCGCAACCGGATCATGACCACAAGTCATGAACCCGCCTATCCCGAAGACGGTATGCCCAAGGATCGCTACCGCGCCTATCATGCGGAACGCGCCAAGGCCGGTGTTGCGCTGGCGATGACGGCCGGATCGGCCTGTGTGTCCAAAGACAGCCCTCCGGCGTTCAACAACGTACTGGCCTATCGTGACGAGGTGGTGCCTTGGATCAAAAACCTTACGGATGAGCTGCACGAACATGGCTGCGCGGTGATGATCCAGCTGACCCATCTGGGCCGCCGTACCGGGTGGAGCAAGGGCGACTGGCTGCCCTCGGTCGCGCCGACGCATCATCACGAAACCGCGCATCGCTACAATCCCAAACTCATGGAGGATTGGGACATAGCGCGGGTCATTCAGGACTATGCCGATGCGGCCGAACGCATGAAGGCAGGCGGCATGGACGGGCTGGAAATCGAGTGCTACGGCCACCTGCCCGACCAGTTCTGGTCCCCGCTGACGAACGAACTTGAGGGGCCGTATGGCCCACAAACGCTGGAAAGCCGCACCCGTTTCGCACGTGAGGTTCTGGCCCGCATGCGCGACAAGGTTGGTGAAGACTTCCTTCTGGGTGTCCGGTTCTCGATGGATGAAACCAAACCAGGCGGCGTGAGCGAGGAAGAGGGGTTCCGCATCGCGCGTCTTCTCAGGGATGAGGGGCTGGTCGATTTCCTCAACGTGACGCGCGGGCGGATCGATAGCGATGCCGCGCTGTCAAAAGTGATCCCGCTGCAGGGGTCGCCCTCGGCGCCGCATCTGGATTTCGCGGGACGGATGCGAGCCGAGATCGGCCTGCCTACGTTCCACGCCGCCCGCATTCCGGATGTCGCCACCGCCCGCCACGCCGTGGCCGAAGGACGTCTGGACATGGTGGGCATGACTCGCGCCCATATGGCCGACCCGCATTTGGTGCAGAAGATCATCGAGGGGCGTGAGGATGATATCCGGCCCTGCGTCGGTGCCACCTACTGCCTTGATCGTATTTACGAAGGTGGCGAGGCACTGTGCATCCACAACGCCGCAACCGGGCGCGAGCTGACGATGCCGCATCTGATCCCCGTGGCCGAGACCCCGCGCAAGGTTGTGGTCATCGGCACCGGCCCCGGCGGGCTGGAGGCCGCGCGGGTTGCTTCCGCCCGCGGTCATGACGTGACGGTGCTCGAGGCTGCCCCGGACCCCGGCGGGCAGATACGCCTGACCGCGCAATCCCAAAGGCGGCGCGAGATGATCGGGATCATCGACTGGCGCATGGCCCAATGTGCCGCACGGGACGTGAGTTTTCATTTCAACACTTGGGTCGAGGCCGAGGACATCACGGCGCTGAACCCGGATCTGGTCATCGTGGCGACCGGCGGGCTGCCTCAGATGCGGCTGTATGAGCAGATGGAGGATCTGCCCCATGTCATCACCTCATGGGACATTCTGTCGGGTGACGTGAAAGCCTCGGGCGATGTGTTGATCTTTGACGAGGCTGGCGATCACGCTGGGCTGCAGGCCGCCGATATTGCGGCAGACACCGCGCAGGTCGAAATCATGACCCCTGACCGCAGCTTTGCCCCCGATGTGATGGGGCTGAACCTCACGCCGTATCTGACCAACCTGCAAGACAAGGACGTGACCGTAACCGTGGCGCGCCGCCTTAAAGGCGTGCGGCGGGATGGAAACCGCCTGATCGCCGAGATCGGATCGGACTACAGCGCGAAAGTGCAGGACCGGCCCTATGACCAGATCATTCTGAACTATGGCACATTGCCGAATGCCGATCTGTATTTCGACCTCAAGCCCCTGTCTTCAAATCTGGGACAGGTCGACCACGAGGCACTGATCACCGGCCAGCCGCAAAGCATTGTTTCGAACCCAAAGGGCCGGTTCCAGCTGTTCCGCATCGGAGACGCGGTCGCCGCGCGCAACACGCACGCGGCGATTTACGATGCCCTGCGCCTGTTGAAAGACCTCTAACGCAGGGCATCATCGTCAGATGGCGGTGCGGAACGGGGATATCCATTGGCTCGCAGGTGTCCCCGCCTGCCATGTGAGGGCTTGGGCAGGCCTGATTCAGGCGCGCAAAATTGATCACATCCGCCTCGGTGGTTAACGGGCGGAGGCCCTCCAGATCACGGGTGAACGGAGCGCCCTTCATGGTGCAGAACACGCTGGAGTCGCCGCCCATCGTGAACCCGGTCTGGAGCCCGCGCCCTTGAACCACGAAACGTGCAGGTGCTTTGGCGACAAGCTCCATCACCAGGACGCGGTCGATCCTCATCCGGTCGCCACCAACCTTTGTACCGGTCTTGCCCAATCGCTCAGCGCTTTGGCATCGCGGAAATCGATGCCGACCTCTTCCAGGATCGCCGTTGAGGCATCGTGGATGCGCTCCAATGCTGCCTCGTTCAGAACCTCAAGCGGCTGCAGCTTGCGCATCACCGGTGCCAGGCGGGTCAGAACCGATTTCTGAGCCTGTAGACGGGCAGCACGCCCGGCGCGGCTTTTTACACGCGACATGACACACCACCATCCACAGTGATTTCGGTACCGGTGATGTATGACGCCTCATCGCTGGCCAGGAACACAGCCGCATTGGCCACATCCCAGGGTGTGCCCACACGGCCCAGCGGAATCCGCGCCGCTCGCTGACGATCTAGCGCGTCCCAGTCAATGGCGTCTGGGTCGTCCGAGTTCTGAACGGTGATATCCCGCGCCATGGGCGTGTCTATGAACCCCGGCAGGATCGCGTTGGCGCGAATGCCATGCGGGGCCATCTCGGCCGCAAGGTTGCGCGTATAGGAAATGATCGAGCCCTTGGTGGCGTTATAGCCGATATAGGGCGTGCCCAGATAGCGCAGCCCTGCAATCGAAGAGATATTGGTCACCACCCCGGCCCCGCGATCCACGAAGTGGGGCAGAACATGTTTGGTCGGCAGGAAAACAGCCTTCATGTTCACATGAACCAGCGCATCCCAATCCTCGACCGTGCTGTCCATGGCCCCGCCGGTCTTCAGGATGCCGACGTTGTTTTTCAGAATGTCGATCTGCCCCAACGCGCTCAGGCAGTCGGTGACGGCCTGCTTGACCTGATCCTCTTGCGTGACATCCGCAGACAGGGCGATGGCTTTACCGCCGTCGGCGCGGATGATCTCGCAGGTGTCCTCGGCGGCGGGCAGATGCAGGTCCAAAGCGCAGATCGTAGCCCCTTCCTGCGCCAGCCGAATGGCCGTGGCCTTGCCATTGCCCATACCCCCATTCATCGCGCCCGCACCGGTGACCAGCGCGACCTTTCCAGACAGACGTGCCATGGGTTATTCCTCGTTCGATTGTAAAAATGCGTTCATGCCGCCATCAACCGCCAGAAGCTGACCATTGATGTAAGAGGCGCCCTTGGACATCAGAAAGGCCACTGGCGCTGCGATTTCCGCAGGGTCCGCCCAACGCGCGGCCGGGGTGCGGTTTTCGATGCGGCGGACAAAGCCCGTGTCACTGAGGATTTTCTTGTTCATCTCGGTCAGCACATAGCCCGGCGCAATGGCATTGGCGCAGATCCCATCGGCACCGAAATCCGCGGCCAGAGACCGCGTCAGCCCCGCGATGGCCGCCTTGGAGGACGCATAGTTCCCAACCCCTGGCCTCGGGTGGGTCGCAGCGATTGACGAAACCGACACGATCCGCCCCCGGTGCGGGCCGGGATTGGCCAGCATCGCCTTGCCCGCTGCCTGAGACAGCACAAATGGGGCCATAACGTGCAGCTCATAGATGCTGCGATAATCCTCGACGGTCTGGTCAAGGACAAGCCCGTGATTGGTGATCCCCGCATTGTTGATAAGCCCCCAGATGCTGCCGGCTTGGGTTGCAACCTCTTGCACCCATTGCCGACAGGCGTCGAAATCCGTCAGGTCGAAGGCGGTGGCCTGCGCATCGGCGCCCTGCCCTCTGAGCGCTTCCGCCGTGCCCTCAACGGCCTCGGCGTTCAGATCCTGCAGCCAGACCTGCGCGCCCTGATCCGCACAGGCCATGGCCATAGCCGCCCCCAACCCGCGCGCCGCACCAGTGATCAGGATCGGCTTTCCGGCCAGCGAGAACAGCCCCGCCATCAGGAGGCAAGCGCTTTCTTGTCTTCCTCAAGCGCCGCTTTTACTGCGGGCATTACCTGATCGCAAAACTGCTCGAGCGAGCGCAATGTGTTGGCAAACGGGATTGAGGCGATCTGCATGAAGACGCTCAGATGTGTGATCCCAAACTCGCGCGTCTCGGCGACGATCCGGCGGGTGACCTCTTCGACGTCACCGATGATGGCCCGCTGCATCACCTCGTCGAGGGTGGGTTCGTTGTCGAAAGGCACGATGTTCAGATCCGCGCCCTGCATCAACGGCTCGGGGCGGCGCATGTTGTTCGCCATGCGGGCATGGATCAGAACCTGCTCGGTCGCGGCGCGGGCGTCGTCTTTGTCCTCGGCGATGTAGACATAGCGCTGCACGGCAAAGGGGAAGTCGTTGCCGCTCAGCCCGTTTTCCGTGCGGGTTTCGGTGTAAAGCCGCCGCGCCGTCGACACGATCGAGTTCGGCCCGATGGCCGGAGTGGTCAGCGGCTCGGCCCCATAGTCGATCATCTTCTGACGCATTTCGGGCGCGTTGCCCACCGCCAAGGTGCGGATGCGATTCTGTACCGGTGCGATCGACAGCGCGGCATCGTTGATCTGGATATGTTCACCCTGATAGTCGATCACGCCGGAATAGACGCCCTGTTCGATACAATCCCAAATCTCAAGGCCGCGCATCAGGCGGTCATTGATCTCGAACCCGAATTTCTTGAACTCGCGCGGCTGATAGCCGGTGCCCAGACCCAGCACGAGGCGACCCTCGGTCAGCTGGTCGGTCAGGCAGATATCTTCGACCAGACGCAGAGGTTCATAGAAGGGCATCACAACAACGGCGGGGCCCACGTTGATGCGTTTGGTATGGGCGGCCATATTCGCAGCCGTCATCAGCGGAGACGGTGAGATGCAGTAGTTCGACAGGTGATGCTCGGCAAACCAGGCCACATCGAACCCCGCCTCGTCGACCATCTGCGTCATGTTGCGCATCTGGTTGAACACGTCGGCATGGGTGGACCCGTCAACGGGTTTTGTCATCAGGTTGAAAAGCGAAAATTCCATGGCCGCAGGCTCCGAGTCTATTCGGGTGAATGTGTTTCCCCCAGATTTCCTCAATCCTGCCAAACTTCCAAATGGCGATTCCTAGGCCATTGCCAAAGAAATTCTTATGCACCTGACGCCTCCTGTCGCAACCAGTGTAGAAACGCCTGAACGCGAGGCTGGTTCAAGCGGCTGTGGGGGCAAAGAAAATGATAGGCAAACGGGCCTTCCACCGCCTCGAACGGCAACGCGATCAGAGTGCCGTTGTCCAGAAAATGCTGCGCGATGACATCCCGGGCGACCCCGATCCCGCCGCCAAAAGCGATGGCGTTGAGCGTGGCGCTGGCATCGCCGAAATAGGCACCATTTTCGAACAAATCCGGGTTGCCGCCATTGCGCTCAATCACCGCACGCCATTCACTGTGGTTGGTGTCTTTGAAAAACGGGAGCCCGGCCAGGTTATCCACCCGTTTCACATCGACCAGCTGATCCTGTAGCGCGGCTGAGGCCACAAGGATATGGCGTTCACCGAACAGGCGCTCCTGATAGACATTCGGCGTGCCGCCCGGCCCCCAGCGAATGGCGACATCCGCGTCTTCCTGCCCAAAACCGGTGCAGGCCACGGTGGACAAGGTGATCAGGTCGATCTGCGGATGCGCCTCAAGAAGTCGGGTCGCACGAGTCGCAAACCAGGTCGAGCTAAAGGAGGGCAGCAGGCTGACCGTCAGCATGGTGCGCCCTGCATCTGGCGCGAGATCCTGAACGCTTTCGCTCAGGCTGTCTAACATCGCCCCGACGGAATCGGCAAACTGTTCCCCCTGCTCGGTCAGACTGATCTGGTTGTTCGACCTGCGAAACAACCGGATGCCAATGCGATCCTCCAGCAGTTTTACCTGCTGGCTAACGGCGGGTTGCGTCAGGTTCAATTCCGACGCTGCCAGGGTGAAACTTTGCAACCGCGCCGCCGCTTCGAACGCGATCAGCGTCTGCAGGGGTGGTAATCCCCGGCGCATTCGGTTGCTATCAAAACCGACAGGTTCCATCCGGGACAAGGCACCCGGACCCAATTGGTTCAATCGTGTTCTCAAAGCGCGTCGCATGGTGATCCTGCATAAGGAGGGCTTGGCCTGACGGCAAGAAATTCATTCTTGTGATAAAACCTGCCTAATGCAAGCTCTGAGCACCCCAATCCCGGAGCGTAAGATGCTGACCTCGACTGAATTCATCTCGGCCATGCGCAAAGCGCCGACACCGGTGTCTATTGTCACTACGCCGGGCGAGCATGGACCCCAGGGCGCGACCGTCAGCGCTGTCTGCTCGCTTACCGCGACTCCGCCTGCTGTGTTGATCTGTCTGAACAAAAACAGTCGCATTCTGGGCATGATCGAAGAGCATGGCGTCTATTGCGTCAACTTCGCCGCGCAAAACCACAGCGACATGGCGCTGGCTTTTGCCGGTGACCCCGCGCATGCGGAGCTTCGCAAGTTTTCCGAAGATGTCTGGGACATGGATGAACACACCCACCTGCCGGTCCTGAAGGGCGACTCGGCCATTTTCACCTGCCTGCACATCCAGACGGTTCCCTTCGGCTCTCACCGCATTCTCATCGGCAAGGTCGAGCGTGTGGAGGCCAGCGACACCCCCCCTCTGGCCTATTGGGATGGCGGGTTTCAGTGGCTGCAAGAGCCGCAGGCCTGAGGTTTCCAACACGCATGCGAAAAAGGGCGCATGCCCCAATCAGACCATGCGCCCTTTCAATCTTGTGATGCTGTGCGCGTCAGAGAAGCGCGCGTACTTTTTCCAGCAGTGCCGCGTTTACGGCAACACCTTCGGTTGCCGCCCGCTCGCGGCAGGTGCGGCGGCCGTCGCCCGGTAAGCGCGCGCCATCTTGGTCGCGGAACGAGGCAATCAGTTCGCCCAGCTTCTCATAGAATGCCCCGCCCGAGGTCGCCTGCGGATCAATCGCGATGAAGAACTGACCGGTTTTCGGCGGGCCACCCGCCGTGCCCGAAAACGGGCTGGCAACCGAACCCAGCGTCGCGTCGGTCATCGCTGCGGCCATAAGCTCGACCATCAAGGCGATACCTACGCCTTTGTAGCCGCCGGACGGCACCATGGATCCCTTGAGGCCCGCCTCGGGATCCGTGGTGGGCTGGCCGTCCGCGTCCAAAACCCAGCCTTCAGGCACGGGCTTACCTTCGCGGGCATGTTTCATGACTTCGCTTTTGGCGATGGTGCTGGCGGACTGGTCGATCAGAAGCGCCGCGTTTCCATCTGCGTCCGGAGCCGAGATCGAGAACGGGTTGGTGCCGATAACCGGCTTTGCCCCACCCGACGGCGCGATCGAGGCCGGCGCGTTGGTGAACCCGATCCCCATCAGGCCCGCCTGCGCCAACCGCTGCGTATGCACACCCAGAACACCGCAGTTATACGAGTTGTTGATGGCCAGAACCGCAACGCCCTGCTCGCGCGCCAGCGGGATCAGCTTTTCGAACCCCAGATCAATCGCGCTGTGGGCGAACCCTGTGGCCGCATCCACGGTGACAACTGCCGGGCGCGGCTGGGCAACTACGGGCTTGGCGGCCCCGTTAACCTTGCCGCATTCCACATGCTGCGCATAGATCGGGATATAGGCCAACCCGTGCGAGGCCACGCCATCCGCTTCAGTCATTGCGGTCGCAACGGCCAGAGGGCGGGCGTTTTCCTCGGATGTTCCGGCTTTGACAAGGGCGCGGAAAGCCAGATCTTCGATCTCGGCCAGGGTCAGGGTTTCGGTGGCGGTCATTCTTCTTTTCCGTTCGTAAGTATGTGCCCCTCATCGCAAGGGGCGAAGTTTCAGTCGTTGTCGCTGAGGCCCGCGCCAGCACCGCGCAGGCGGCTTTCTTCGGTCGCAGGAGCAAATGTGCGGTGGGCAAAGGCGCCAAGCCTGTTCCAGTCAGCGTCGGACACCTCGGCGCGCAGGACTGGCTCGCGGCGGCCTGTCATCTCGGCAGGTGCGCTGAAGACCATCTTGTCCGCGTGGCGGGCCTCAAGCGCCTCGGGCGTGGCCTGTACGCAGATCTGCCGCCCATCCGTTGCCAGACGCGCGCCCTGCCATTCAGCCGCAACAGGCACGCCCAAACGCAATGCAGCCCCTCCCATGAAGGGCACGGCCAGCAAGGGCAGGCTGACATTCTCCATGGTGATCGAGCCGCGATCCATCAGACGCACCGCGCAGTCGCTGAGCGAAGCCCCGGCGATCAGTGGGCTCATCCGACGGGTAGGAGCATGCCAGATCTCAGCGCTCAGCGAGACGGGCGAGACGTCGATCGACGGGATACGATCGTTCATCTCCAATAGGTCCGCCAGCAATTCGGCGCCCGAAAACCCAAACGCAGCCAGCCAGCGTGTTCCCTTGGCGGCCTCTTCCGCCAGACCCCAGGACAGGCCTGCGCCGCGCGCAGCGCGTTTGCTCATAGCCTCAATTTCGTTCAGAGAGTGGCTCATGCAGCGGCCCCTTCACGTTCCGGGAAGACCCAGAAATCGGCGTTTTCAGATGTCAACTCATGCGGCAGGGGCGCATTTCCATACATGCAGATCCGCACCCAACGGTCCGAGCGGGGATCGAACTTGGTCGCCCCGAAGAAGGACAGCTTGCAGCGCAGCATGTCGATAGGCAGCACCCGGTCCGAAATCGTGTTGTCACGGATCTCAGCATAAGGAGCGCGCCCTACGATCTGAACGCGGCGCAGCACGTGACGGTGTTCGGGGTGGCGCAATAGGAAATCGGCGACTTGAGCATCATCCGACCAATGGGCCAGCGCCTGAAACAGCTGCGCGGCATCCCGACCGGGGGCCAAGGGCTGCTCGTATTCCTCGATCGGTTCCTCAAAACGTTCGCCCAGACGCGGCTCCAGCTTTTCTTCCGAGACATACCAGGCGCGCGCCTTGCTGGCGGGGGTGGCCCAATCGGTCTCAATGGCCCAGCCATAGATATCCTTGAGAAGCGCCCGCAGATCACCGATCTTCATGGCCCCGGCGATGCGGAACGTGGCGGTGTTGTCTGCCGCCATGCCTTCGGCAAAGGCATCGACCAATTCGCCGTAGGGTTCCAGCATCAGCGAGGCGATCCATTCTTGACCCTCAAGGGTCAGTGACTGCTCGGCCCAGGAATAAAGCGCATCCCATGGGCGATCCGCGCCAAGATCCGCGTCCGACAGATACGCCTGAACCTTGGCGATATCGGCCCGCAGCGCGGCGAGTTTCTCGATCTGGATCGGGTGTTCAGACTGCCAGGTCTCAACGATCTGCATGTTGCGCAACAGAACATCACGGAACACCGCGATTTCCGCATCGTTGGCCTTTTCGACCCCGCGCACGACCTGAATTGCGCCTTCGCGCGCGGCCATCCAGTTGTTGAACAGCACCGGATGGTTCAGCAAGAACGGCGCCATCCCCAGACCGGTTGAGTTTCCAATCCCCATCGACCGAGCAATCCCCGCATCCAGCTTTGCGGCCTGCGCTCCGTTAGCCGCGGCGCGGGTATCAGCCATATATTGCACCAGATCGGTCACGAACCAGCGGGTCAGGTAGACCGACAGCATCTCAACCTGGAACGGCGCGCGAAATTCCGGACGGTCTGCGATCATTTCGCGATCCGCAGCGCCCAGTTTGCCGGACCCGTAAACCGCAGTGGTCCGCATCAGGTAACCCACGGCGTCAATCTTCTCGGTCGAGGGCTGGCGACCCTCGGCCAGTTCGCTCACCACATGCTCCCACAAACGCACCGAGCGGTTGGCGCGGGACACCGAAAGCTCAGACCCTGTCACGCGCCCAGCTTCCTGAACGGGGATATTGTGCGAAAGACGCTCGATATCGGCGTCGTTGGGCACGCCGTCAAAGAGGGTGAAGGTGGCATCCCAGGCCTCGGCGATCACTCGGTCCGAGCGTTTCTCGGGCGGCAGATCATGGGCATAGGCGATCAGGGAATATGATCGCTCAGGCCCATGCGCGGTATAGACGGCATGGCCAACGCCGGTGCCGTCGATTTCGAACGCAGTTTTTTCAAACCGCCAGTTTTCCTGCGCCAGTCGTCGCGTCAGGATACGCATGAACGAAAGGCGCGACTGATGCATGGAGCCAAGACGGGCAAGGCGCATCACCATGTTCGGATCACGACGGGAAACGTCTGTCATTCGGTTGTGCCTCCTCAGGTGGTACTAATCTGGTCTTCTCCTGAAATCTTCAGGCGTGTTGGCGGGCCGGAAGGTCCGGCCCAGCCATGGATCGCTTAGCTCTCTTTGCCCTTCGCCAGCGTGATGCGCAGCGCATCCCACAGCGACGGTAGCAAGATCAGAGACACCGGAACAGCGGTCACCACGATAAAGCTCTGCAGCTTGGACACACCGCCCGATCCAACCGAGATCAGGATGATGGCCATAAGGCCCATCGCGATGCCCCAAAACACGCGCAGCGCTGCCGGCGGGTTGTTCTCGTTGCTCATGGTCGCAGAAATGACATAGCTCATCGAGTCGCCAGTGGTAGCCACAAAGATGGTCGTCAGGATCAGGAACAAGATCGAGACAACGAAGCCCATCGGCAGGTTGTTGGTGATCGCCAACAGGGCGGCGGGCAGGTTGAAGCCTTCGAACGCAGTTGCGATTGTGCCGGGGTTCTCAAGCTCCATGGCGATGCCGGTGCCACCGATGATGGTGAACCAGAAGTTGGTCACGATCGGCGCGATGATCGACAGCATGATGATGATCGACCGGATCGAACGACCGCGCGACACCCGCGCAATGAACATTGCCATCAGCGGGCCATAGCCCATGAACCAACCCCAGAAGAACACGGTCCACCAGCCCAGCCAGCCGGGTTCACCGAACAGACCGGCCTCACCACGGTACAGCGCCATCTGGAAGAAGTTGCCAACGTAAGTGCCAAAGCCCGAGAAGAACGAGCCAAAGATGAACCCGGTCGGCCCTGCGATCAGAACGAACAGCAGCAGGAAAGCCGCTAGGATCACGTTGACCTTGGACATAACCTGAATACCACGCGACAGACCCGTCATGGCCGAGATCGTGTAGATCGCAGCAAGCCCGGCAATAACGGTCGCCTGCAGGGCAAACGTATCCGAAAAGCCGAACAGATCGGCCAGACCATAGCTCACCTGCAGACCCAGGAAGCCAATGGGGCCAACCGTGCCCGCAACCACAGCGATGATCGAGGACGCATCCGCAATGAGGCCAATCGGCCCGTTGATCGCCTTGTCGCCGAACACCGGGTACAGCAGCGTGCGCGGCGCCAGCGGCATGCCCTTTTCATAGTGGTAATGCATGAGCATGACCGTGGTCAGCGACCCCAAAATGGCCCATGCGAGGAACCCCCAATGCATGAAGCTCTGGGCGATGGCCGGGTTCACGGCCTCGGCCGTTGCCCCTTCGCCACCGTAAAGCGGCGCGGGGTACAGAAAATGGGCAATCGGCTCACCTGCCGCCCAGAACACGCCGCCACCGGCCAGCAGTGTACACATGACCATCGAGCCCCACTGGAAGGTGGTGAACTCGGGCGCGGCCAGGCCGCCCATGATGGCACGCCCGCCGGGCAGTATGCACAGCAGCAGGCCGATCAGGAAGGTGGCCAGCAGCAGCACCTGCCAGTAGAGGCCAAAATAAGTGGCCGCGACATTGAAACCCCAATCCACAGCGCCAGAAAGCGCGTCCAGATCGACCAGAGCCGCGATGCAGAACAGCGCGATAAAACCGCCAGAGATCAGGAACAGCGGTTTGTTCACCCGGCTTTCCTGTACTGGGGCAGTGTTCAAAGATGCCTCAGACATCTCTCCTCCGTTAATAGTAGTCAGGCCGTTCCTATCTTGAATGCGGCCATAGCTTCGTCGTTTAGCTGACCTGTATCAGGCGAGCGGTTTGAAGTTCTCGTCAAAGAAACGGTACCAGTTGCGACCCATGATCCCGGCCACTTCGTCTTCGTTCATGCCGGTGGCGCGTAGGCCTGCCCGGATGTTGCCGAAGTCACGGTTGTCGTTGAACCAGCCCGGCATGGGCGGGAAACCGGGGGCCGAGGCTGAGCCTTCGCCATAGTCGATTTCCTTCGTCCAACGACCCACGCGCATCCATTCCACGATATTGTCGGGCTGGTCCTGACACAGGTCGGTGCCGATCCCCAGATGCTGCGCACCGTATTTCTCCGCCGTGCGCGCGATCATCTCGCAGAAGCTTTCCAACGTGCAGTCGGATTTGTCCTTCAGATGGTGCGGGTACACCGAGAAACCCAGCATGCCGCCGTTTTCCGTCACCGCCCGGATCACCGCGTCACGCTTGTTGCGCAGGGCGGGCGACCAGTCATAGGGGTTCGCATGGGTGATGGCGATGGGACGTTCCGAGATTTCAGCCGCTTCGATGGTCGAGCGATCGGCCGAGTGGCTCATGTCAATCACAAGGCCCACGCGGTTCATCTCTTTGATGACCTGCTTGCCCATGCGGGTGATGCCGGAATCCTCGGCCTCATAGCAGCCGGTCGCCAGCAGCGACTGGTTGTTATAAGTCAGCTGCATGAACCGCGCACCCAGCGTGTGCAGGATCTCGATCAGGCCGATATCGTCTTCCATCGGGCTTGGGTTCTGGAACCCGAAGAACACCGCTGTCCGACCGGTTTCCCGCGCCGTGTCGATGTCGCTGGCCCACTGCCCTTTCATGATCAGGTCCGGGTATTGCTCGAACCAGCGATTCCACTGTTCGAAATTCAACACCGTTTCACGAAAGTTCTCATGATAGGCGATGGTGACGTGGATCGCATCCACGCCTCCCTCCCGCAACTGGCGGAAGACCTTCTCCGACCAGTTCACATATTGTAGGCAGTCGATCAGCATCAGACGGGGCCTGCGCTGATATAGGCAGTTTTGACCGTGGTGTAGAACTCGGCCGCCGCCTTGCCCTGCTCACGCGGACCGTAAGAGCTGTCGCCACGACCACCGAAGGGCACGTGATAGTCGGTGCCTGCGGTGGGCAGGTTCACGGTGACAACACCGGTGCGCGCATTGCGGCGGAAATGCGTGGCGCGGGCCAGCGACTTGGTGACGATGCCCGAGGTCAGGCCAAAGTTGGTGTCGTTCACGACGCTCAGCGCTTCGTCATAGCTGCCAACCTTGATGACGCTGGTGAGCGGTGCAAACATTTCCTCGCGGTTTATCGCCATGTCGTTGGTGGTGTTCAGGAACACGCCGGGCGACATGTAGTACCCGTCATGCGGCATCTCGAGACGCGCACCGCCACAGGCCAGTTCCGCGCCCTCGGACTTGCCCAGATCGACATAGGCCAGGTTTTCGCTCAACTGCTGCTGGCTGACGACGGGGCCCATCTGAACGCCCTTTTCCAGCGCGTGGCCCACTTTCATCGCCTGCGCACCCGCAATGAGCTTTTCGACAAACACGTCATGAATGGCAGAGTGGACCACGAGCCGCGATGACGCCGTGCATTTCTGACCGGTGCCACCGAACGCACCGCCGAGAGCCAGCGTCACCGCCAGATCCAGATCGGCATCGTCCATAACGGCCAGAGCGTTCTTTGATCCCATTTCCATCTGGACTTTGGTCAGGTTCTGGATGGCGGCAGCGGCGATACCCTTACCCACCGGAACCGAGCCGGTGAAGGAAATCGCGTTGACCTTGGGGCTTTCCACCAGTCGTTGACCGATGGACCGGCCCGAACCCATGACCAGGCTGAACAGACCCTTGGGGATGTCCTGACGGTTGATGATCTCGGTCAGCGCAACTGCCGAGGCCGGGGTGATGTTGGCAGGCTTCCAGACAACCGCGTTTCCATAGCACAGCGCCGGAGCGATCTTCCACGACGCGGTCGCAGTGGGGAAGTTCCAAGGACTGATGATGGCAACAACGCCAACGGCCTCACGGCGAACATCGACCTCGATATCGGGGCGCACGGAATCCGCGTTCTCACCGATCTGACGCAGGCATTCGGCGGCGTAGTAGGTGAAGAACTGACCGGCGCGGAACACTTCGCCTTTGCCTTCGGCCAGCGGCTTACCTTCTTCGCGGCTCAACAGCGTGCCCAGTTCCTCGGCGCGGGCCATCAGCTCATTGCCGATCGCGTTCAGAACAGCCTGCTTGCGCTCCAGCCCATAGGCGGCCCACTCACGCTGAGCGGCACGCGCCTGATCCAATGTTGCCTCAAGCTGATCCGCGCTGGCCTGTGCAAACATGCCGACCAGATCGCTCAGGTCCGATGGGTTGCGGTTTTCGATCTCACCTTCACCGGTGACCCACTCACCAGCGATCAGGTTCTTTTGAATGTCAGCCATAGCCGTTTGCCCCATAGAGAATTTGCTGAGCGGGTATGGACTCTTTTGCGACAATCAATCAAACTAAAATTATTGAAGTTTACTTCAGCAAGATTGAAGCTTCCAACATGACACTCAAGATCGAAATGCTTCGCGGCTTTGTCGCGGTGGCCCGCACCGGCAACCTGACGGACGCGGCCGTTGTCCTGAAACGCACCCCTTCGGCGGTGTCGATGATGCTCAAGCAGTTTGAGACGCATCTGGGCGAACCGCTGTTTGAGACGGACCGCAAGAACAAGCTGACCGCATTGGGTGAGTTCGTGTTCGAGCAATCGCAACTGGAATTACAGCATTTCGACAATACGGTTCGGGCCATCGAAAACTTTGCCGATGCCAGTTTGGGACATGTCAGAATTGCGACAGTTCCATCGGTGGCAGGCACGATCATACCACGCGTTTTTTCCAGAAATACCAAGGCTTACGAGAAAGTGAGGGTGGAACTGCGCGACATGGATTCCAAGTCCGTCCTGCACGAGCTGTCGCGGGGGCGCATTGATATCGGCATCGCGACACTGCGCGGGAACGGCTCGGGTCTACACAGTCAGCTTCTGCTGACCGACTGGTTCGGCGTACTGCTGACACCGGACCACCCGCTGGCCAGTGACACTGGCGCAATCGAATGGGACGCGCTTGAGAATGAGCAGTTGATCGCCAACAGCCTGTCCGAAAGCATCCCCGGGCCCGAGGCGGAAAAACTGCACGCGGGCTCTCGGTTTTCGGCACATAACATCACCTCTATTCTGGGCATGGTCCGAGCCGGGATCGGGGTCACACTCCTGCCCGAGATGGCAGCAATTTCGGCCGGGCAATCCGATCTGGTGTTCCGCCCTCTGGCGGATACGACGGCCAAGCGGCAAATTCACCTCATACGCAAGGCTGATTCTGCGCTGTCGCCCGCTGCCCGGAGACTGGAAAATGACATCCTCGAAACTGTCGAGGACCTAGTGAAAGAACAACGCTCATGACAGATCAGGTCGAGAAAATTTCGCTGGGCATCCTGATCTTTCCGGGGTTCCCAATGGCATGCCTGACATCCTGTATCGAACCGCTGCGCGCGGCGAATGAGATCTCGGGGCATGAGGCGTTCAGCTGGCATGTCATTGCTGAGCAAGACCAACCGATCCAGTCCTCGGCCGGGGTCACCTTTTTCCCCGACAGCACCTTGGCCGAGGCTCAATCCCTGACGCATCTGCTATTTGCCTCAAGCCCGAACAGCGTGTTCGACAAGCCCTCAAAGGCGAATGCAGCGCTTCAGCGTCTGATGCGGAACAAGACCCGTATCGGCGCAATCAGCGGCGGTGTCTTTCCCCTTGCCCGCACCCGGCTGACCCGCGACAACCCTTTGTCGGTGCATTGGTGCTACGAGGCCGCTTTTCAGGCTGAATTTCCCGAAATCCCGATCCATGGGACAGTGATCTGCGAAGAAGGGGCCTTTAGCACGATCTCGGGCGCCTCTGCCGTTTTCGATCACATGCTGGCCTTGATCGAAAAACGCCTAGGCGGTGATGTCATGGCCGAGGTCGCCTGTTGGTTCCAGCATCCCTTCATTCGCAGCGGGACCGTCACGCAAAAGGTGCCCGCAATCTCAACCGCGCAAAGTCAGGATCTTTTGCCCAAGCAAGTCGCAAAGGCTATTCAGCACTTTGCCGAACATATCGAAAACCCCATCCAGATCAGCGAAGTCGCCGATGCCGTGGGCCTTTCGGCGCGGTCACTGGAGCGGAGCTTCAAAAAGGCCACAGGGCACAGCCCTTTGACATATTATCGGCGGATGCGGATGAACCAGGCGCGGCAATTGGTGCTGTATACGAACGACCCGATCGCCGAGGTCGCCTATATGGTCGGCTACGCCACACCCAGCGCCTTCATGCGGCACTATCGTGAGACGTTTGGGGTCACGCCGATCAGCGACCGGCGTGCCAAGAACTCGATGCGGGTGGGCAGCGACGATGTGCTGCCCTCGGGCTAAGCTTCAGGCGATGGATTTCGCGGCGGCCAACAGGCCGTGATGCAGCGACTCCGCCGAAGAGCGCGGGCCAAGAACGGCCATGTGGTCCTCGGCCAGACGCCATAGGAAGACGCCCAGATGCTCCGCCGTGGTTCGGATCGCCGCGCCCGACCCCATCATGCGGACCGGCGCGTTGCTGAGCCGTTCGAACAGATCGCACAGAGCCGCGCCCTGCACGTCGAACCGGCACCAGCCATCCGTTTGCTCGGAAACCGATGCGGTGTCACCGACGATCTGCTTCAACTCGGCGGCCAGCAATTCGTGACTGTCATGCGGGGCCATGACCATCCATTGCTCCGGCCCCATCCAGAGCGCAGCATAGGGTGCGGCCTGAGCGGATTGGCCCACCTCGGGCACGCTCAGACCGATCTTGTCGGCCAGCGCCTTTTGCACGGCACCGGCCTGATCGTTGCGGGCCGCGACCGACGCCAGCGCCTGATCCACGACCTCGGTGATCGTGATCGAACCGACCGTATCGACACGCGGCGTGTCGCCGCCCAGCGGGGTGATAGGTTTCAGTTTATGCACGAAGCTTCTCCCCTTCCGGGTCCACGAAATGAGCGCTGACGATTTCTACCATGACCTCTTGGCCTTCCAGCGGGTTCACCAGACGCAGTTTTTCACCTATCCGGTCAGAGCCACCTTTGACAAATGCCAACCCGATCGAGCTTTCCAGGATCGGCGAATAGGCGGCCGAGGTGACATAGCCCTGATCATGCGCCGCATCGACCGGCCCGGTGGCATTCATCAGATGCCCGCCCGCAGGCACGCTGTCCTTAGCATCCACCGGCTTGAGACCGACCAGAGCCAGCGCGTCCGGGGCATTCAGCCCTTCCCGACGGCTGAGCGTGTTGCCAATACAGTCCTTCTTGGTGCTGACCATACGCGCCATGCCAAGGTTCAGAGCCGTGGTCGTACCGTTCAGCTCATTGCCGGTAGCATGACCCTTTTCGATCCGCATGACGCCCAAAGCCTCAGTACCGTAGGGCACCACGTCGAACTCTTCACCCGCCTCCATCAGCGCGCGCATCAGCCCGTCGCCATAGCGTGTGGGCACCGCGATTTCATAGGCCAGCTCGCCCGAGAACGAGATCCGGAACAGTCGCGCGCGCAGGCCGCCGCAGACTGTGATCTCAGCGCAACCCATGAAGGGGAACGCCTCGTTCGAGATGTCAAAGTCAGGGTCCACGATCTTTTGCAGCAGTTTGCGGCTGTTGGGACCGGCCACGGCATATTGCGCCCAGGCCTCGGTAGTCGAGATCAGCTGCACGTCCATATCCGGGCACAGGCATTGGCGGACGAATTCCATATTGCGATAGACCAGAACCGCGTTGGCGGTGGTGGTGGTCACGACGAAATGGTCCTCGGCAAACCGCGCGGCGGTACCGTCGTCATAGGCAATGCCATCCTCGCGCAGCATCAGGCCATAGCGCACCTTGCCCACGGGCAGTTTGGCGAACGCGTTAGAGTAGACCATGTTCAGGAAAGCCGCAGCATCCGCGCCCTGCACGTCGATCTTGCCTAGCGTCGTCACATCGCACACACCGACCGAGTTTCTTGTCTTCAGCACCTCGCGGTCCACCGATTGGCGCCAATGGGTTTCGCCCTTGCGCGGGAACCATTGGGCACGTAGCCAATTGCCGGCCTCGACAAACACGGCGCCCTGTTCCTCGGCCCATTTGTGGCTGGGCGTCAGGCGAGTCGGGTGGAAATCCTTGCCCACTGCACGGCCACCGAACGCACCCATCGCCACCGGCGTATAAGGCGGGCGGAAGATGGTTGTGCCAGTGTCCTGAATGGACTTGCCTGTCAGCTCGGCCATCACGGCCAGGGCACCCAGGTTCGAGGTCTTACCCTGATCGGTCGCCATGCCCAGCGTGGTATAGCGTTTGAGATGCTCGACCGAGGTGAAGTTCTCTTGGTGTGCCAGCTTGACGTCTTTGACGGTTACGTCGTTCTGATAATCCAGCCACGCGCGTTTTGCGCCTTTGACGTGCCAGAAGGGGCTAATCGAGACCGGCGCATCGGCAGCAGCGGGCAGATCAACGGGTGATGCCGTGATGCCGAGATCGCCCAGAGCTGATACCGCCGCCGCCGCACCACCTTGCAGCGCCGCTTCGGTGGTCATCTCACCCTTGGCCGCGCCTGCCACGATCTGACCGACGGGTAGGCCCTTACCCGGAACAAAGGCGTGGATATCCGCGTTCCAGACAGGGCGACCGCGCTGATGGCAGGTTAGGCCCAAGTTCGGGTTCCAGCCGCCGGACATCGCCAGCGCCTCACAATAGAGATCCGTTGTATACCCTTTCTCAGTGCGCACTTGCACCGAAGTCAGACCCAGACGGCCCGAGGTGTTGATGATCTCGGCCCCTTTGAGAACTTCGGTTCCCTCGACATCCGCAGCATCTGGGCGCGTGTCGACAATGGCCGGGACCTTAATACCCTGCGCAATTAGATCGCGTGCCGTCTGGTGCGCGTCGTCATTGTTGGCAAAAACTACAACCGATTGCGCCGGCGTTGCGGCCCAGCGGTTGGCGTAGGACCGAACCGCTCCGGCCAGCAGGATACCAGGCCGGTCGTTGTTTTCGAACGCGGTGGGGCGTTCGATGGCCCCGGTCGCGATCAGCGCGCGCTTGGAGTAGATGCGCCACAGGGTTTGGCGGGGTTTGTCAGCCGCGGGCGCGATCAGGTGATCCGCATTGCGTTCAACCGCGCCATAGATCCCATGGTCATAGGCTCCGAATACGGTTGTACGCGGCATGACCCGCACATTGTTCATCGATGCCAGCTCGGCCAGAGCCTGGTCGACCCAGGCCGCGCCGGAGATATCGGCCAAAGCGCCGGTCTCGGCAATCAGACGCCCACCCATGCGGAAATCTTCATCCACCAGAATAACCTGAGCGCCCGCACGTCCTGCGGTCAGCGCCGCCGCCAGACCGGTCGGGCCCGCGCCGACGATCATCAGATCGCAATGCAGGAAGCCCTTGTCATAGAGATCGGGATCATCCTCACCCGTCAGGCTACCCAGACCGGCGGCCTTGCGGATGATCGGCTCATACAGCTTTTCCCAGAACGCCTTGGGCCACATGAAGGTCTTGTAGTAAAACCCTGCCGTCAGGAAGTTCGAGAACCGGTCATTGATCGCCATGAAATCGCGTTCCAACGACGGCCAGCGGTTCTGGGAATTGGCGTTCAGGCCGTCGTACAGCTCGGCCACGGTGGCGCGGGTGTTCGGCTCCTGCCGCCCACCTGAGCGAAGCTCGACGAGGGCGTTCGGCTCTTCGCTGCCCGCGGTTAGGGGGCCGCGCGGGCGATGGTATTTGAACGACCGGCCCATCAGGCGCACGCCATTGGCCAACAAGGCCGAAGCCAGCGTATCGCCCTCATAGCCCTGATAGGACTTGCCATCGAAGGTGAAGCTGAGGCTGGCGTCGCGGTTGATCAGCCCGCCATTCAGTCGATTGCTTTGAGTCATTGTGCAGCCTTCCCTGCCGCTTTGGCCACGTCACGGGCCAGTTCGACTTTCAGGATTTCATGGGTCAGCGTGTTGCGCGTGACCACCAGCCACGACCGGTCGCCTTGTTCGTGATACCAAAGCTCACGATGCTCGCCCGCCGGGTTGTCGCGCAGGTAAAGATAGTCGTGAAACGCTTGCGCCGCGTCCTCGGCCTGCCAATCGGGACGATTGATCAGCGAAGCATCGCCCAGATAGGTGAACTCCTGCGCGTCGCGCGGGCCAAGCAAGGGGTGATTGATAATCATCTGATACGCCCTCTCAGTGCAGGTTTGGTTGGGCGCCCTGCCCTTTTTCGTCGATCATGTGACCGGTCATGAACCGGTCCAGCCGGTAGGCCGTGGCGGTTTCATGCGGACGGTCGGTTTTCAGAAGATGCGCAAAGCAATAACCAGAGGCGGGCGTGGCCTTGAACCCGCCGTAACACCATCCGCCATTGAAATAGAGCCCGTCGATATGCGTCTTGTCGATAAACGGAGAGCCGTCCATCGACATATCCATGATCCCGCCCCAACTGCGTAGGAGACGCGCACGCCCAAGTGCCGGGATCAGCGCCATACCGCTTTCGATCACATCCTCGACCACGGGCAAGTTCCCGCGTTGGGCGTAAGTGTTGTACATGTCGATGTCGCCACCAAAGACCAGACCACCTTTGTCGGACTGGCTGCAGTAGAAGTGCCCCGCCCCATAGGTGATGACGCCGTCAATGAACGGCTTCAGACCCTCTGAGACGAAGGCCTGCAACACGTGGCTTTCGATCGGCAGGCGCATCCCCGCCTTCTCCATCACGCGGCTGGAACTGCCCGCAACAGAGACACCGACCTTTTTGGCCCCAATGAAGCCGCGGGTGGTATCGACCCCCAGAACCTTGCCATTTTCAATGCGGAAACCCGTCACCTCGCAGTTCTGAATGATATCCACGCCGCGCATGTCCGCGCCGCGCGCGTATCCCCACGCCACCGCGTCGTGGCGCACGGTGCCGCCGCGACGGTGCAGCAGGCCGCCTTTGATCGGGAACCTGGCGTCAGCGAAATTCAGGAACGGATACATGGCCCGGACGCCTGCGGTATCCAGCAGCTCGGCGTCGGATCCATTCAGGATCATCGCATTGCCCCGCCGCCGCGCCGCATCCCGCTGTGCGTCGGTGTGGACCAGGTTCAGAATACCGCGCTGGCTGACCATGGCGTTATAGTTGAAGTCCTGTTCGAGGTTTTCCCACAGCTTCAGCGAGAACTCGTAGAACGGCTCATTCCCGTCCAGTAGGTAGTTCGAGCGGATGATCGTCGTGTTCCGACCCACATTACCGCCGCCGATCCAGCCTTTTTCCAGCACCGCGACGCGCGCGGCACCAAATTCCTTGGCCAGATAGTAAGCTGTGGCCAGTCCGTGGCCGCCACCACCCACGATCACATAGTCATAAGCATCAGCAGGCTCTGGGTCGCGCCATTGCGGACCCCAGCCCTTGTGGCCGGTCACGGCCTCTTTGAAAAGTCGCAGCGCCGAGAATCGCATGTAGGCTCCTATTCGTTGCAGCTTACTTTATGCACCCAGGTCGCCCCCGTTTTCAGTGTCGATTTCGGACAGAAGCTATCTCAGATGCGACAGATGCCATCAGAGTGTCGCCGTTTTGGCGTTTCAAGCTCTAACAGCGGCCTGATGCACATTAGGTAATTTTTATTTATCTATTTTTTATTGTTCATCATTATTGTTTACCGTTTTTAGAATCACGGCTACGACACCCCAAAGCGCGACACAGGAGGAGCGAGACATGTTCGACGCCAACACCACGCATAAAGTTGTTTTGGGAGTGATCGGCGCAGATTGCCACGCCGTAGGCAACAAGATCCTCGACAGCCTGCTGACCCGGGCCGGGATCGAGGTCGTGAACCTTGGGGTCATGGTCAGCCAAGCTGAATTCGTCGCCGCGGCCCTTGCTGAAAAAGCCGGTGCGATCCTTGTCTCATCCATCTACGGGCACGGTGAGATCGACTGCCAGGGCCTGCGCGACCGGTGCGAGGCTGCTGGGATCGGGAACATCCTGCTCTACGTCGGTGGCAACCTCGTAATCGGCAAACAGGATTTCGCGACCGTAGTCACCCGTTTCAAAGAGATGGGCTATGACCGCGTCTTCCCAGCCTCAGCCAATATCGACGAGGTCGTGGCACTGCTGAAAAACGACATCGACATGAACCGTCTTCCGAATATCGGGCACAACTCGGGCGCTTTCGCACCAGAGTTCGCCGATTGGGCCGCAATCTAGCAAAGGCAGATGGTGACATGACCGGCACGCCAGAAATCACGAATTCCAAGCTGCCCGATTCCGTTTTCGACGCCGAGCGTGAGGGCGTTCTGCAATCCTGGCACACTGGTGCCGGGGTGGATTTTGACGCGGGCCTTGCCCGTCAGCATGCGCTGCCCTCGGAAAAGCGGTTCTCGGCAGCCTTGGCGGATGCGGATGAAACCGGCAAGACTCTGCTGCAACCCCGTGCGGGCGTTGCGCTGCAGCGCGAACACACCGCGCTGATGGAGGGGCTGGCCCCCTATTGCGATGTGCTGCCCACCACCATCGACGCCTATTCCCGTCACAACCGCTATGAAGAAGCGCAGAATGGCATCGACCGGTCCCGCGCGGCAGGCACTTCGCTGCTGAACGGGTTCCCAGCGGTCAACCATGGTGTGGAAGGCTGTACAAGACTGGTCGACGCCGTTTCAAGACCCATTCAGGTGCGGCACGGCACACCGGATGCACGCCTGCTGGCTGAGGTCACGCTCAGCTCGGGTTTTTCGTCCTACGAGGGCGGCGGAATTTCTTATAACGTCCCTTACGCAAAGAACATTCCGCTAGAGCAGTCGATCCGCCATTGGCAATATTGCGACCGCCTGGTGGGCCGGTTCGAAGAACACGGTATCCGCATCAACCGCGAACCCTTCGGCCCTTTGACCGGGACCCTGGTACCGCCTTTCGTATCGCATGTGGTCGCGATCATCGAAGGCTTGCTGGCGCTGGAACAAGGTGTGCGTTGTATCACGCTGGGTTATGGTCAGGCGGGCAATCTGGTGCAGGACGTCGCTGCACTGCGGTCGCTACGGCGGCTTGGGCATCACTATTTCCAGAACGCCGGCTATGACGACTACCAACTGACCACCGTGTTTCACCAGTGGATGGGCGGCTTCCCCGAGGATGAGGCCAAGGCGACCGCCGTGATCTGTTTGGGCGCATTGGCCGCGAAACAGGCGCGGGCCACCAAGATCATCGTGAAAACACCGCATGAGGCCAGCGGCATCCCCTCGCTTGAGGCGAACCAGGCTGGGCTCAAGGCAACCCGCCAGATGGTCAACATGATCGCGGATCAGAACCGCAATGACGGCAACGAAATCCTGACCGAGGTCGAGGTGATAGAGGCCGAGGTTCACGCCGTCATGCGCGCCGTCCTAAAACTGGGCAAGGGCGACATCGCACGCGGCGCCGTTCTGGCCTTTGAGAGCGGCGTCATGGATATCCCCTTCGCCCCCGCCATCGGGAACGCGGGCAAACTGACACCGGTCCGAGACAACCACGGCGCGCTGCGGATTTTTGAGACCGGAAATGTACCGCTACCCAAGGACGTCATGGCCTTCCACCGGGACCGCATCGCGGAACGCGCCCGGTCCGAGGGGCGCGAGGTGTCCTTTGACATGGTGGTCGACGACGTCCGCGCCATCTCGGCCAGCAAACTCATCGGCCGGCCTTCGGTCGCCGCCTAACGCACAGAGATAGTCATGAAGATCAAGAACGTTGTTTTCGCGCCGGGGCTGGCCTCGTATTATTTCGACGACCAGGCGGCGATCAAACAGGGGGCCAAGCAGGACGGGTTCGTCTATTGCGGGCAGGCCCTGACCGACGGCTTCGCCCGCGTCCGGCAATATGGGGAAAGTGTCTCGATCCTTTTGGAGCTGGAAAACGGCCAGATCGCCGAGGGCGACTGCGCGGCCGTGCAATATTCCGGAGCCGCCGGACGCGATCCGTTGTTTCTGGCTTCCTCTGTCATTCCGTTCCTGCAGGAACATCTGACGCCACAGCTGATTGGGCATGATGTGCGAAACTTCCGCGAAAGCGCGGAATTCTTCGACAAGCTTGTCGTCGACGGCCAGCCTCTGCACACCGCCGTGCGCTATGGCCTGTCGCAGGCTTTGTTGTCGGCGGCGTCGATTGCCAAAGGCAAGATGAAATTCGAAGTCATCTGCGACGAATGGGGGCTTGAGGCCATCGCGGCCCCTCTGCGCCTGTTTGGGCAGAGCGGCGACAACCGCTATGAGGCCGTGGACAAGATGGTGCTGAAACAGGTCGACGCCCTACCTCATGGCCTGATCAACAACATCCCCCAGAAACTGGGCCAGACTGGCGGGAAACTGGCCGAATACGTCACATGGCTGTCGCGCCGCATTCAAGCTCTGCGCACGGATGAGAGCTATCATCCGGTACTGCATATCGACGTCTACGGTACGGTGGGCATGATCTTTGACAATGACGCGGTGAAGATTGCCAACTATCTGGCAACGCTGGAACAGCGCGCCGCCCCTTTTGATCTGTATATCGAAGGGCCTGCCGATGCGGGTTCAAAAGATGGGCAGATCACCCTGCTGCGCGACATCCGGGCGTCTCTGCAGGCGCTTGGCAGCAACGTGAAAATCGTGGCTGACGAATGGTGCAACACTTATCAGGACGTTGTCGATTTCGTCGATGCCGATTGCTGTGACATGGTTCAGATCAAGACCCCTGATCTGGGATCGCTGCACAATACGGTCGACGCGGTGCTCTACTGCAAAGCCAATGGTGTCGCGGCGTATCAGGGCGGCACCTGTAACGAGACCGATATCTCGGCCCGCGCCTGCCTGCATGCCGCCATGGCCACCCGGCCCGACCGCGTGCTGGTCAAACCCGGCATGGGCTTTGACGAAGGCATGACCATCGTCGCCAACGAAATGCACCGCACCCTTGCGCTTTTGAACACACGAGCTGCCGCATGACCGATACCCAACTCAAACCTTATGAAGGCCTGCTGGTCGTATCTTTGGAACAGGCCGTCGCTGCCCCCCTCGCGTCGTGCCACTTTGCCCAGGGCGGCGCGCGCGTCATCAAGATCGAGCGCGATACTGGCGATTTCGCCCGCAAATACGATGGCGCGGTGAAAGGCTCGGCGTCCTATTTCGTCTGGGCCAATCACGGCAAGGAAAGCCTGTGTCTGGATATAAAACACCCCGAGGATGCCGCCCTGCTGCACCGTATTCTGGACGAGGCGGACGTGTTCATCCAGAACCTCGCCCCCGGCGCCATTGCCCGCGCCGGGTTTGGTGAGGATGTCTTGCGCAAACGCAACCCGCGCCTGATCACCTGCGATATCAGCGGATATGGTGAGGATGGACGGTACAGCGACATGAAGGCCTATGACTTTCTGGTGCAATGCGAAAGCGGGCTGGTCTCGGTCAACGGCGCGCCCGGACATCCCGGCCGGATTGGTGTTTCGGTCTGCGATATCGGTGCCAGCATGAACGCGATCATCGGCATACAGAAGGCTCTGATCGCGCGCAGCATCAGCGGCAAGGGCAGCGCGGTGAAGCTGTCCCTGTTCGACACGGCCGCCGATTGGATGACCGTGCCTTTGATGCATACGGTTTATGCGGGCAAAGCGCCTCAGCCGGTTGGCCTGCATCACCCGTCCATCGCGCCTTATGGTGGGTTTACCACCAAGGATGATGAGGTTCTGGCGATCTCGATCCAGAACGAACGCGAGTGGAAACGCCTCTGCGCCGATGTCATCGGACAGCCCGATCTGGCAACCGATCCCCGGTTCTGCGACGCCGCCCAACGGGTCGCCAACCGCGCCGAACTGGATGCCATCGTCGCTGAGTTCTTTGACGGTCACAGTCGGTCTGAGCTGGAAGGCAAGCTGTTCGCGGCAGCCATCGCCTATGGGGCCGTGAACTCGGTCAGCACCTTTGCCGAACACCCGCAGCTGCGCCGTACGCCGGTCACGCTGGAAAACGGGGACGAGGCGCATCTGGTCGCGGCCCCCGTGCGCCACAGCTTTGATCCGGAAAAACCGCGCTTTGGCCGTGTGCCCGCGCTTGGCGAACATACCGATACCATTCGGTCCGAATTCGCCGAGACCGCAGCCGCATGATCCGGTCCTACCTGTTCACTCCGGCGCACCGGCCTGAGCTAGTCGCCCGCGCGCATGAACGGGGCGCGGATGCGATCCTGCTGGACCTTGAGGACAGCGTCCCGCGCGACCGCAAACAGGCCGCACGGGACGGGTTGGCAGAGGCGGTCTCTGTGCTGACCGCCCGTGATGTGTCGGTTATGATACGGGTCAATACCGATCTGGGCGAATGCGTCCGCGATCTTGAGGCTGCCATCCTGCCCGGCGTCGACGCGATCATGCTGCCCAAGGTCATCGGGGCCGACCATCTGCATCTGGTGGCGGACTATCTGTCGATGCTGGAGCGACAGGCCAAACTGCCCGAGGGTCAGATCAAACTGATTGCCTTGATCGAAACAGCCCAAGGGCTGATGAACGCCGCGAGCATCGCAAAAGCAACCCCTCGGCTGACCGCGCTTGCATTCGGGACTGAGGATTTCTCGACCGATTGCGGCCATGCGCCTTCAATCGAGGCGCTGAAAGGCCCGGCGCAGTCCTTGATCCATGCAGCCAAGGCGGGTAGCCTAAAGGCCATCGGCCTACCGGGCAGCATTGCCGAGATCCACGATATGGACAGTTTCCGCGCCTGCGTCGATCTTGGCCGCGCGATTGGCTTCGACGCCGTCCTGTGCATCCATCCGCGTCAGGTCGAAATCGTTAACGCGGTCTTCAACCCCAGCGCGTCCGAGATCGAACAGGCAACCCGCGTGGTCGAGGCGTTTGATCAGGCCACGCAGCAGGGGCTGGGCGCTGTCATGCTAGATGGCAAAATGATCGACCCGCCCATCGTGGCGCGGGCGCAATCTATGTTGCAATCCCGGCGTCTTTGAAGAAATCCTCCATAAAGGCCGGGCCTTTCTGATCGACGAAATCCCGAAAGGACCGCGCCGCCGGACGCAGGGGTTTGTTGCGCATATGCAGAACGAACCAGTCGCGATATTCCGGCATGCCTTCGACATTCAGGATCTTGAGCTTTCCGGCCATCGCCTCCAGCGCGATCGTGTGAGCCGAGATGAAGGCCAGCCCCATATTCGCCATGACCGCCTGTTTGATATTGGCATTACTGTCCATTTCCTGCGCCTTGGGCTGCGGCAGGCCCGAGTCCGAGAAAAAGAACTCATGCACCATGCGCGTGCCCGACCCCCGTTCGCGGACGATGAACTGATGGTGCGGCAAGTCCGAGCGTCGGATTCGTCTGGAGCGCACCAGCGGATGATCCGGGTGGCCGATCAAAACATAGGGATGTTTCGCGAATTGATGCGCCGTTGTCTCTATCCGGCGCGGCGGGCGACCCATGAGCGCAAGGTCGATCTGATCGGTATCCAGCATCTCAATCACGCTGCGCCGGTTGGCGATTTTGAACTGTAGATCGCATTCCGGGTGTTCCTGCTGAAACTGCGCCAGCAGATGTGGGCCGAAATTGCGCGCAGTGGTCACCATGGCCACCCGAACCCGGTGGTCCAGCTTGCCCTGCATGATCTGCACAACATCGACCGCCTCGGCCAGCGTTTCGGTCATGCGTTCGGCATAGGGCACCAAGGCCGTTGCAACCTCGGTCGGGATTACTGAGCGGCCGGATTTCTCGAACAGCGGCGCGCCGAATTCCTCGCTCAACCGGCTCATCTGCATCGACACCGCAGGCGGGGTCAGTGACAGGCGCTCAGCCGCACGCACAAAGCTGCGCGTCTCGATCGCTACCAGAAATATCTGCAACTGGCGCAGGGTGATCTTGTCGGAAGTTGGCGGCATTGCGGCTCCTGTGCGCTAGAAGGCTGGTTTGCGGGTAAAGAAGTCTCCTCCTTTGTCGTCAATAATCACAAATGCCGGGAAATCCACGACTTTTATGCGAAAGACGGCCTCCATCCCGAAGTCGGGGAAATCCAGCGTTTCGATGTTTTTGATGACGTCCTTGCCCAGAACTGCCGCCGCCCCGCCGACCGAGCCCAGAAAGAACCCGCCATGCTCCTTGCAGCTTTGTACGACCGAGGGCGCACGATTGCCCTTGGCGATCATCACACGGGACGCGCCCAGCGCTTGCAGTTCCGGCACATAAGGGTCCATCCGCGCGGCTGTGGTTGGCCCGAACGAGCCTGAGGCATACCCTTCGGGCGTCTTGGCCGGGCCCGCGTAGTAGACTGGGTGATCGCGGATGTAGTCCGGCAACTCCTGACCCTCTCGGATCATCCGGGCCAGTTCGGCATGCACCAGATCGCGCGCGACAATCATGGTGCCCGACAGCAGAACCGGGCTTGAAACGGACAGCTTGGACAATTCGGCACAGATACCATCCATCGGCTGGTCCAGGTTGATCCGGGTTGCGGATTGCGCCGCGACATCCTGCGCGGGCAGGAACCGAGCCGGATCATGTTCCAACTGCTCAACCCAGATCCCATCCCGGTCGATTCGCCCCTTGATCTGGCGATCCGCCGAACAGCTGACACCCATACCAACCGGCAGGCTTCCTCCGTGGCGCGGCAGGCGAATGACGCGCACGTCATGGCAGAAATATTTTCCGCCAAACTGGGCACCCAGCGACATGTTGCGGGTCAGCTCCAATATCTGCGCCTCAAGCTCCTGATCGCGAAAGGCGCGCCCATCGGGGCTACCGGTCGTGGGTAGATCATCCAATTCCTTGGCCGAGGCCTTCTTGACCGTTTTCAGACAGTGTTCAGCCGAAAGCCCCCCAATGACAATCGCCAGATGGTATGGCGGGCAAGCCGTCGTACCCAAAGTCCGTATCTTTTCGTCGAAGAATGCCAGTATCCGCTCGGGTTCCAGCAGTCGCCTTGTTTCCTGATACAGAAACGTCTTGTTGGCCGAGCCACCTCCTTTGGCCATGAACAGGAACTCCAGAGCATCCCCGCTGAGGGCCTCGATGTCGATCTGCGCGGGCAGGTTGGTACCGGTGTTATGTTCGCGGTACATGCTGAGCGGGGCCATTTGCGAAAAACGCAGGTTACGCGTTTCCCAGGTGTCCATGACCCCCTGCTCGACCGCCGCATGCAGATCGCCCTGGACCAGAACGTTCTGGCCTTTCTTACCGTGAATAACGGCCGTTCCAGTGTCCTGACAGCTCGGGAATTCTCGCTCGGCAGAGATCACCGCGTTCTTTAGCAGTTCCAGCGCCACGTAGTGATCGTTGGCCGAAGCATCCGTGTCATCGAGAATCTCGCGTAGCTGGGCAAGATGGCTGGGGCGCAACAGATGCGAGACATCCGCAAAGGCGGTTGAGGTCAAATTGCTGATAGCCTCGGACGACACCCGCAGGAAAGTTTCATCATCGAACTTGGCGGTTTCCAGCCCTTCATTGCCAAGATGGCGATAGCAGGTCGTACCGATTGTTTTCGTTGTCTGGGTCATGGCGCGCACCCTAGTGAGATACTCATAAACACTCAATGGTTCTTAACTTAAATGCGATTTTATTCACCAAAAATTACCAAAAGAGAATCGCGCCAGAATACTCCATTTCGGCAAACACCAATTCACACCACGCAATGCATCACTCCCCATGATCGAACCGGCACCGCATTCGGCGACCCAACTGTCCTTCATTCAGCGCGGGTCGATCTTCAGCACCATCAACGTCAAGATTCAGCTATCACGGTCCGCGAGCAGACCCGTGCAGGGATCAAAGCGAAATCAAGCTGACCAACTGGTATCTAAGCTCTTTGGCGTCGATGGGTTTGTGTATTAACTCCAACCCGTTCGCCTTGCACTCTTCCGCTGTTTCAGGAGAGCGGTTGGCCGAGATGATGCAGGCGGGCACATCGCTGAATTCCGCTCTGATCCGACGCACCGCCTCAGTCCCGGTTTTTCCGCTATCCAGCTGGTAGTCCGCGACGATCGCATCGGGTGTGATACCGATCTCGCGCAGCAGGTCCACGGCCTGATCCTCACTGCTACATTCCAGCACATGAACGCCCCAGGACTCGAGCGTTAGCATCAGTGCATTTCTGAGATTTGCGTCATTTTCAATCAGCAAAACGATCATATCCGCCAGTTGACCCGTTTTCCTGTCGGCAGCAGCGGGACGGCCTTCACTGAACTGCCCTTGGTCCTGCACCACAGGGATTTCGACGGAAAACACCGTGCCTTTTCCCAACTCGGAGCGCAGATGAATCGGGTGGTTGAGCAACCCGCAGGCGCGCTCGACGATGGCGAGACCAAGACCCATACCTTCGGCGGCGCTTGCGTCGGATTGCACCCGCTTGAATTCCTGAAAAACCATGTCGCGCTGATCGGCGGCGATGCCTATTCCAGTATCCAGTACCTCGATCGACACGCGGGTTTTGCGACGCTTCACCCCGACCAAAACCCTGCCGGTATCAGTATAGCGGATTGCGTTGGACAGGAGGTTCTGGAGGATGCGCCGCAAGTAGCTGGCATCACTGGCCACAAGCGCGCTGGTCGGCACCACCCGCAATTCCAATCCTTTGGCCTGTGCAACCGGGCGGAAAGCGTCTTCCATCTGTTTGAACATGTCACCCACCGATACGGTCGAGAGGTGGACTGTCGCGCTGCCGGAATCCAATTTCGAAATATCCAGTAGAGCCTCAAGGATATGCTCCACGCTGTTGAGCGCACTTTCCGCCTTTGTGGCCACATCATGCGTTTCCGCCTGATCCAACCCGTTTTTCAGCGAAGCCACATAAAGCTTGGCGGCGGACAGAGGTTGCAGCAGATCATGACTGGCGGCGGCAACAAATCGGGATTTTGACGCATTTGCCCGTTCCGCCTCGCCCAGCGCGTCGGCCAGTTCAACGGTGCGCGCTTCAACCCGCTTTTCCAGCAATTCCTTGGCGTCCTGAAGCGCCTGCGCCGATTTTCGTTCTGCCGTCACATCGGTAAATGAAATCACATAGCCCTTGTCGGGCATTTCCTGCGCAAAGACAGACAGGATTTTCGACCGCCCCCGATGCAACAGAAACCGCAAGGGACGCCGGGAGGTGTGCCGCTTAGTCCAGTCGGACAAATCACCCCAGCTCATCCCCGGTTGGAAACTCATATTCGAACCGAGCCGGTCATAGAGCGTTTCAAACTGCGTGCCCATCTGGAATTGCCCGACCGGAATCGCCAGAAGCTCGCTGGCCCGGTTGTTCCAGCCAATCAATCGGTGCTTGTTGTCGAAGATACAAACGCCCTGGTCGATATGTTCCAGCGTGGCGCGGATCAGGCGCGATTTGTCATCCAAGATGCGGTCGCGCTCCAGCCGCTCGACCCGCATGATATCGGTCACATCCGTCTGCAGGATAACAGTGCCTGCATCTTTCGTGCGATGCTCCGAGACCTGCATCCAGCGATTACCGCTCAGGCCCACATTGAACACCACATGGTCATCCGCATGACGCGTCAGCCGAAGTTCGGCCCAGTCCACAGGCGTAACCCCTTCCGGCAGCAACAGAGAGCTCGATCGGCTGACAAGCTCGACATATTCGGTAAAACGCAGACCTGGTTTCAGCCGGCCCTGGATATCGGGCATGTGCAACCCGAAGCGACTGTTGCACAGCACCAGTTTTTCATCGCGCCCAAACAGGGCAAAGCCATCCTTCACCGCCTCGATCGCGTTCGCCAAATTGGCCCGAGCAGCTTCGGTCTCCTCATTGGCCTTGGCCAATTGCGCGTTGGACGCGTTCAGCAGGTCCAGAGCGCGCTCCAGATCATCAGTGCGGGTGCGGATCTCTTGTTCCAACACAGCGGCGCGCTGGAATTGCGCATAAGCAGCACCCGAGGCATCGGTAGATTCCTCGACCCGGCGCATCAGCGCCTCGACGATCCTCAGCAGTTTTTCATTCTGGCGCTCGATCGGATCCAGCGGGTCGGTCAGATGCTCGATCATCCGCTAGTCGTCCTTGGGCGGATAGATCGCCACCCCGGTCATCGTCTGATTGACGTGGATCGAGTTGAACTGCTCACCATAGGTCGAGAACCCGACCACATGATTGTCCGACAGAATGCGCGAGATTTCGTGCGTCTTCTGTTTCTCCTGCGCCTCGAGCCGCCGCAGGATACAGTCGCAGGCCAGGATCGTATCGGGTTTTTGCTTCTCGTTCAGCGCTGCGATCTCTTCCCGCAGATGCACCGCCATGTCTCGCGGTTCGGCCAGGGTCAGAACCAGCCCCTCATCAATGGCTGAAAAGAACACCAGATCGCCATTGCCCGCGACCTGCTGAATGGCCCGCACATGGTGCTGACCTCCGATCTGGACGACGACCGGATGGGCCGCGAAGGTAAAGGGGGTCAGCTGTTCGGGGTCTTTGCCAAGGATGCGCGCATATTCCCGCGCTGCGGGTTCCGCGTTGATTTCCTGAACGATGCGGTTGACCGGGTCGGCTTTGGTCACGACCATGCGATGCGCGGCCGGAACAAGGTGATCGGTCTTGAACACCTTGATCGGGCAAGAGGTTCGCACTTGCACCAAAATGGCCGCGTTCTCCAACGCCTGTGATCCATGCAGAACATAGGTGTGGCCGAACTCGGTCCCGTCGCCGGCTGACCCACCGAACAAAGGCACCGGCCCCAACCCCATCGCCAACTCGGATGTCAGTTCGTCTTCTTTCGTGGACAGCCCGTCGATCATCAGGAATGTGAATTCGTTTTCCCAAGCGGGAAAGCTGCGCGTCATTGCCGTTCGGTTGTGGATCATTTCGGCAATGATGTCTTGCGCGCTAAAAACATCCAGATCCGGTACCAGAATGGTGCGCGTTTCAAAATGTGAGCGCGGCAAGGCAAGCGCGACGATTTGATCCTCGTTATAGCCACCTTCGGCAAGCTCTCCGGCGGTGGTGCATCCGACCACCATCGTGGGCGCAAATTCCTGTTCAGCCTCGGCGATCACCGCCTTAGGATCGGCATTGGGGCTGACAAACAGAATAACAAGCGCCATGGGGTCATCCCCCAGCGACTTGGACAGTTCCCTGACTGCGTTGTCGGCGCTGCATTCCGCAAATGCCGTCTTTACGATGCCTGGCTTGACGGACTGGGCGCTGGCCCATCCGAATGCTTGGTTCATCGCGACTCCTCCCTAAAGCCCGACGATTGCTGAGAGGTTAGAGTATCTGACCCTATTCTTGCAATACGCTGGCAAAGGATGCTTTCTTGGCAATCAGAACCGCCTGAGTGCGGCTTTGAACGCCAAGTTTCCGCATGATTGCAGTGACATGCGCCTTAACCGTGGTTTCGGCAATCGACAGGTCATAAGCGATCTGCTTGTTCAACTTGCCCTCGCAGATCAGTTGCAGGATGCGGCCCTGTTGATTGGTCAACGCGGCAAGCCGATTGACCGCATCGCTATGTTCATCCTCTTCCTCATCTTCGATCAGAACGCAGCCATCGGGGACAAAGATTCCCCCCGCATGCACCGTCTCGAACGCGGTGCGGAACACATCGCGCTGGCTGTGCTTGGGCACATATCCCGATGCTCCTGCCTTGATCACCTGGCTGATCACACGGTTGTCGGTCAGCGAGGACACAACAATCACCGGCGCATCCGCCGCGGATTTCAAGCGCACCAGACCATCCAGGCCATCCACATCCGGCAGGTTCAGGTCCAGCATCACCGCATCCGGTTTCAGCCCTTTGGCCACCAGTTCCATAGCGTTTTCCAAACGGTCTGCGGTGTGAATTTCGCCGATCTCGGCCACGCTGCGCAGGGTCATCGACAAGGCGTCGCAGAACAACGGATGATCGTCGACAATCAGAACATTCTCAAAGTCGGTCTGTCTGGCGGGTTCTGCAAGCATCAAGGTCGCCTTTGCATTGAAACTCTCTTTGCTCTGAGTCTAGCAACACCGTCAGCATACGCCTACTGGCGGAAGGTCGTAGACCAAAGAAAACGCGCGCCCGGATTCCGAGCGCGCGATCTTTGGGGTCAGAACCCGCCTCAGTTCGCCGAGGCCAGCTCTTTCGGTAGGCGGAATGTCCACAAGGTACCGCCCTGGTTCAGATAGTTGACCTTCTTGGCCACTTCACCGCCCCACAGCGGAACCGCGCCGCCCCAGCCGGAGATAATCGAGACATATTGCTCGCCATCCTGTTCCCAGGTCACAGGTTGACCGACGATGCCGGAACCGGTCTGGAACGACCACAGTTTCTCACCGGTTTCGTCATCCAGCGCGATAAACTCGCCTTCGGGGGTACCGAAGAACACCAGGCCACCAGCTGTGGTCATCACGCCCGACCACAGCGGAGCGTCGTTCTTATATTCCCACTTCCACTCGCCGGTATCGGGGTCGATGGCCTTGAGCGAGCCGATGTGATCTTCGTAGTTCGGCTTGATGGTAAAGCCAGCGCCAAGATAGGCGGCACCTTTCTTGTAGGTGATCGGCTCGTTCCAGATATCCATGCCCCATTCGTTCGATGGCACATAGAAATTGCCGGTGTTCTGCGAGAACGACATTGGCATCCAGTTCTTGCCGCCCAGGAAGGACGGCGAGGCAAAGATGACCTCACCCTTGTTGCCATCAGCCGCAGCGGCCGGATCACCGGGGCGATTGTTTTCGACAAAGATCGGACGTCCGGTCTCATCAATTCCGTCGGCCCATGTGATGTCCTTGACGAAAGGTGTCGCCGAGACGAACCCACCATCCTCACGGTTCAGAACGTAGAAGTACCCGTTCCGGTCGGCAGTGGCGTAGCGCTGGTTGCCCTCGCGGTCGGTATAAGCGACCACTTCGTTCACACCGTCATAGTCCCAGCCTTCACGCGGGGTGGTCTGGAAATGCCACTTGATCTCGCCGGTCTTGGGGTCGATCCCGATGCGGCTGGCGGCATAGAGGTTGTCGCCCTTGTTGCCTTCGGTGGGGGTGCCCGCATTGCGCAGCCAGCTGTTCCACGGGGCCGGATTGCCTGCGCCGAAGACCAGCGTATCGGTGTCAGCATCGTAAGAGCCGCCCAGCCAGGTCGCGCCGCCGCCGGTTTTCCACATGTCACCGGGCCAGGTTGCGTTCAGCTCACCTGTCATGGTACTTTCTTCGCCATTCAGCGTGCCCATGTGGCCTTCGATCACGGGGCGTTCCCAAACCAGATCGCCGGTATTGACGTCCCGGGCCTGAACCGCGCCAACGATGCCGAACTCACCGCCCGAGTTGCCGGTAATGACAAGGCCATCAACGATCAGCGGGGCAGCCGTATAGGAATATCCTGCCTTGTAGTCAGCAATCTTGTCGCGCCAGACCACATCGCCCGTGTCCTTGTTCAGCGCCACGATCCGCGCGTCCAGCGTGCCGAAAATTACCTTGTCGCCATAGATGGCAGCACCCCGGTTGACCACGTCACAGCAGGGCAGAATGCCTTCGGGAAGGCGAGCATCGTATTGCCAGACCTCTTTGCCGGTCTCCAGATCAATCGCGTAAAGGCGTGAATACGACCCGGTGATATACATCATCCCGTCATAGATCAGCGGCTGGGTTTCCTGCCCGCGCTGCTTCTCTCCGCCAAGACTGAAGGCCCAGGCCGGAAGCAGGTTCTTGACGTTGTCCTTGTTCAGCATGTCCAGCGGGCTGTAGCGCTGCAAATGCCGTCCCATACCATTGGTCACAACCTGAGTGGTGATCGTTTGGTCGTTGGCCAGATCGTCTTCGGTAACTTCTGCATAGGCTGCGCCGGTTGCGACAATGCTCGCAGCGGCGGCCATGATAAACCGGTTCATCGGTATCCTCCCTAGACTTATGTCTTTCCTCCACGCCGAATCTCCGACGCGTCGGGATTGTTGGCGAGAGTATTATTCGCAGGCGGGCACCGGTGTTGGAATTGCACATTGGTCGTAGGGCGCAAACGGTCGATTTCAACTAGGTTGGGCCATCTTTTTTGACGCGCGAGGCGATGATGCGGCGGCTTTTCACTTGGTTAATACCTACGGCTTTGATCTGCACGCAGCCTGCGCTGGCCGATCCTCTGTCGGGGCAGAAGGCCATTTCTCTGATCGACGGAGACGGCAACAAGCTGTTGATCGGAAACGTGTCTTTCGAACCACGCGAAGACACCGCAGCCTATCAGATCAACCTGAGAGCAGGCCCCTTCGCGGACCATTTCCTGTCCATGCGCCCGTTTCGCTGTCTTGAGGGGGCGGACAAACACTGGTGCCATGTCCCCTACCCTTATCCTCTGCGGCGCGAGGTCTCCGACGACGATCTGACCGATCTGGAATACGACTTGTTGTTTATCCACAAGGGCGCCACCGAATACGGCATTGATATGTGGAACGGGGTCTACTACCGCCTGCAGCGCGATGGCGACCGCCTGATCGGACAGTTGCACGAAATGGATATGGGCATCCTATCGGCCCCACCCGAAGACGGAGATCTGAGGCCCGTATCCGAGGCAGACATCCACGAGGCCGATCCCGACAGCCACTGGTTACCGCAGGTTGTGATCGACTGATCAGAGGTTTGGCCTCGACTTGCGAAACGCCGCACCATCTGGCACCCGCGCCTTTTACCAGTGCCTGGCTACGTCAGCGCACTCAGCTCAAAACAAAGGCGCGTATTTCCACTCATCTGCGTCCGGCGTGACCTCATTCGGATCATAGCCAGAATCTTGCAGACGTTTGGCGATTTTCAGGCCGTCTCGGGCGGCTTCATCGACATAGGCGCGGCCTAGCTCGGGGTCTTGCGCCACCCCGTGGCCGCGCAGCAGGTTGAGGCCGTAGTTGAACTTGCCCACCGGATCGCCCAGATCAGCGGCGCGTTTGTCCCAGGCGGCGGCGGCATCGGGGTCATAGTCTCCGCCCAGCCCGTTATTGTCCAGCTGCCCCATCCATGTCATCGCGCCGGTATACCCGGCATTGGCGCAGCTTTCGAACAGCTTGCGCGCCATCTCGTGACGGCCGGACTTGGTGATGTAGTAGCCGGTCGCGCAGGTCGTCATATCGGTGACGCCATTGTCAATATTGCTCATGACGCGGCCAAAGCCCGTGTCCTGCGGGTTGAGCGTGCCGTACTCATCCTCGACCGTCTGGGCCGAAGCGGCTGTGCTTAGAAACAACAATGCAATCGCGATACGGATCATGAAAGAACCCTCCGTTTGAAAGGCATACTAGCGCATCGGGCGGCGCATTTCACCTCTGCCATGGTCGTAGACGGTTTAGCGACCGTGGCGTTTGATCCCACGGGCCGGGTCATAGCCCCACAGCGCGAGGCCCAGAAAGGCCAGACCGGCAAGGAAGGTCCAACCAAGAGCCGGGCCGTTGAACTGACCATAGAGCGCAAAGCGGATCAGTTCGACCGCGTGGGTAAAGGGGTTGAGCGCGCAGATATCACGCAACAGGGCCGAGCTTTCGGCCATCTTCCACAGCGGATAGAGCGCCGAGGACAGGAAGAACATCGGGAAGATGACAAAGTTCATCACCCCCGCAAAATTCTCAAGCTGCTTGATGGCCGAGGACAAAGCCAGACCTAGCGCCCCCAGCATCAGCCCGGCAATGATCAGTGCGGGAAGGACACACAGATATCCGTACCAGGGCATATCAATGCCGTAGATCGCGGCCACCGCCAAAAAGGTATAGACCTGCAGAATCGAGATCGTGGTGCTGGCCAGCAGGCGGCAGAACAACAGCCACCATCGCGGCAGAGGGCTGGTCAGCAGCAACCGCATCGATCCCATCTCACGGTCATAAACAAGGCTGAGGGAGCTTTGCATTCCATTGAACAGCATGATCATGCCGCACAGGCCCGGCAAGATGTATATCTCATAGGTGATATAGGTCTGATAGGGCGGCGTGATTGACAGGCCCAAGGCCGCGCGGAACCCGGCGGCGAAGACGATCAGCCAGACCAGTGGGCGCACCAAAGCGGCGATGAACCGGCTGCGCTGTAGGACAAATCGCAGCGCCTCGCGGATCAGGATCGCGCGCAGGGCGATCAGCGCACCGGTCATGCGGAGGCTCCGGTCATCGACAGAAACACCTGTTGCAGGGGTTGGTCACCCGTGATGTCGCGGCAGGTGCCTTGTTTCAGCATCTTGCCTCGATGCAGAATGGCAAGCTGATCGTCCGGGGTGATCTCATCGGTCAGATGGGTGGCCCATAACACGGTCAGCCCATCTTGCGACGACAGATCATGCACATGTTTGGTGATGGCACTGCGGGCGGCGGCATCCAGCCCCACTGTCGGTTCGTCCAGCAACAGGACCGAGGGCGAATGGATCAGGCAACGCGCGATCTCCAGCCGTCTGCGATGGCCACCATTCAGATCGCGGGTGCGTTCGCTTGCGCGCTCGGCCATATCCAGACGTTCCAAAGCGGCGGCGATGCGGCTCTCGGCTGTGCGACCTGACAGGCCATGCAAAGCGGCGAAGTAGCTGAGGTTGCGATGAACAGTGAGGTCCAGATCCAGCGTCGGCTGCTGAAACACGACCCCGATCTGCGCCAAGGCCTGACGGGGCTGTTTCGAGATATCGAACCCCGCCACCTCAATCACCCCCTGCGCGGTGGTGAACAGGCGGGTCAACAAGGAAAACAGCGTCGATTTCCCCGCGCCATTAGGCCCCAGCAACGCGCAAAACGCGCCCTGCGGGACGTGAAAGCTCACGTCATCAAGGGCGCGTTTGTCGCCATAGGCGTAGCTGACATTGCGGACCGAAAGCCCTGTCACTTAATGGTAATCTCCAGCCGCTGCGTTTCGCCGGTGCTGCCCGGTACTTTCAGATAGTAGCTGCCCGGCTTGATCGCGACAAAGCCTATTTCCATCTCGCCCGCCTCGTCAAACTCAACGGAATCGACACCCAGAGGTCTGATTTCCAACCCTTCGACAACGATCTCATCCACCCAGATCGCGCGGAAGAACTCAGGCCCGACCAGAGCCAGTTCCTGACTGCCGTCGCCCTGAATTTCGAACTCATAATAGGTGCCGGATTTCAGCTCCCACGGGGCCTCGGCCAAGGGGACACCGGCGGAGAGAATGATCGGAGGCAGGTCTTCCTTGTTCTTGGCCGACAGGATACCGGCCAGACCAAAGCCGTCGTCATCATCATCGTCGGCCAAAGCCGCAGCGGGCAAAGCCATAGCCAACATCGCGGCCGCGCATATCAGTCGCTTCATCTCTTAAGTCTCCTCAATCGTGTCAGTTGGTCGGACGGAAGGCCGCGCCCCAGGGGAAACGCCCAACCTTGATCGTCTTGATCGGTTCGCGCTTGGCCACATCAATCACGGTCACATCGCCAGACACGCCATTGGTGGTAAACAGCAGCGACTTGTCGGCGTTGAAATCCATGTGCCAGACGCGGCGACCCACGAGGATGTAATCCTCAACCTCATAGGTTTCGGCATTCACCGCCGCCACATGGTTCGACGGTCCCAGCGCGACAAAGGCTGTCTCATCGCCGTTGGACAGCTCAAAACCCACGGGTTGCACCCGGTCGGGGTGGACGCCTTCGACCTCGAACTCGATCTTGGCCTTTTCGGTCTGGGTTTCCACGTCGAACACGGTGATGGTGCCGCCGATTTCTGAGCTGACCCACAGCTCGGTCCCGTCCTTCAGGAACTCGGCATGGCGCGGGCGGGAATCGACCAGAGTATTGGCGAACAGCTCTTGTGTCTCGGTGTCGATCCAATGGGCCATATTGGTGGTTTCGGACGTGGTGATGGCAATCTTGCCATCGGGCGACACGGCCATCCCTTCGGGTTCGATCCCCACGTCGATCTGCGCAATCACCGTGCGCGATTCCGTATCCACCACCGTGGTGATCGCGTCATCCTCGTTGGCGATGTAGAGATGCTTGTCATTTGGGTGCAGCACAAACTGTTCGGGGTCCTCGCCCGAGGGCAGGTCATGGAGAATCTCGCCCGTTTCGGGGTCCATTACCTGAACCGAGTCACTGTCGGACGCGCAGATATACAGAACTGAGTAGTCCTTGGAAAACGTGATCCCGCGTGGGCGCTCGCCGGTCTCAATGGTGCGGATCACCTCAAGCGTTTCGATGTCGATCACGCTGAGCGTGTCGTCCTTTTCATTGCTGATCCAGATTTCATCCGCAATGGCCGGAGCGCAGAGCGCGGTCGCTGCCAGAAGTGCTGCTAGTCTCATCGCTGTTACTCCTTAAATGCCTGACACTGGCTTTCGGCTTCATCAATGCCCAGCGTGTCCAGTTCGGTGCGTTGATGCAAAAACCCCTCGAGCGGAGCCATCGCCACCACGGCGCGATCCGTGACCAGAGGGATGGGTTGCCGCAACTGGCCGTTCCAGGCACGGAAATTCATCGCGCGGCCTTTGAAGCCCGCCAGTTCGAAATCATCCGACAGGATATAGTCGCGCAGAACCACTGGATCATCTGATTGAGTACGCGTCACCGCCTCGCCCAACGCCCGGTAGGCCGCCCATGCGGCGTAATCCTTGGGGCGCATCGCCCGCCCTGCCTGATCTGCAAACCGGTTCTGCATCTGCACGGCGCCCCATTGTTCGACCACGCGCGACCAAGTGACGGGCTGCAAGCCCTCTGACCCAGCAACGGGGCGCGGCTCCCATGTGTTGAAGGGGATGTAGCGGCCGAAATCGTCCAGCTCATCAGCGACTAGCAGCACGTCATAATCGCCGAAGTCCTGCGTAAACAGTGGCACCTCTTGCGCTGCGTTGCGCCGAAGATCGGCATCGAAAACCCATGTCTTTTCCGCTTGTAGCTTCAGCCGGAACTTTTGCAGCGAGTATTTCAGCGCCTCGACGAAGGCATGATCCCCCGGATGCTCACCCGCGATCAGGACGATCTCATCCCACCGGCGTTTGACGAGGAACTGCGCCAGAGCGTCTGTGCGCATCACGTCCGATGGCAAGGTGTGCAACAGGTTGACGCGGCACTCGGCCTCGCGCAGCGATAGATCGGGGGCCGAGGCGTTAATCAGCACCGCACTCGCCGCCTCGGGCAGATCGGCGACCTCAAGCTGCGCTTGCGCAGGCGCATCCAGAATGACGAAGGGACTATTGGCCAAGGCCTGCCGCGCGGCTTGCGCCCAGTCACCACCTTCGGGCACCATGGTCACCGTCAAATCATATTTGTGCCCCAGAAACTTAGCCGTTGTCAGATTGTCTGCCAGACCCAGTTCGGCCCCCGCCATGCCCAGATCTTCGGGAATTGGATCTAGGTTGGACAGCACGGGAGGGCGCTCAACCTCTTGCTGCAGGTAGGTCACTGAAATCGCGACCTCGGCCTGCGCAGCGCCAGATGCAAGCGCCAAGGCTGCAAGAACAAAAGAAAATCTGAACATTCTGCGCCTCCTCCCCGGGCCTAAAAGTAAAAGCCGGTCGAAAATGGGAAAGCCATTCGACCTTAGTCGCAGATTTTGCTCATCTGCAACCAAGGTCGAATGTCGCGATGTATTTGCCTGCGCTATGACCGGGGAAAGCTTCAATAGGAGGATGAGATGCGTCTTGGTTTTTACAGCGCGGCGCTTGCGGCAACGGTGACAGCGGGGATGGCGCTGGCACATGGTGATGTCGCGCCCCAGCCGGTAAATACGGATGCCCTTCCCGACGTGAGCGAG
Organism: Ruegeria sp. AI3; assembly: GCF_056541245.1. Taxonomy (NCBI): domain Bacteria; kingdom Pseudomonadati; phylum Pseudomonadota; class Alphaproteobacteria; order Rhodobacterales; family Roseobacteraceae; genus Ruegeria; species Ruegeria sp. AI3. The sequence goes on along the minus strand of NZ_JBQFYA010000006.1, from coordinate 2,209 downwards.
GAATGGCTGATCGAGAACCCCTATCGCGATCAGGGCGAAGAGGTCTGGCAGGCTGCAATCGAAATCGGCGATTCCGGCTACAACCAGAACTGCGCACGCTGCCACGGTCTGGGCGTTGTATCTGGGGGCCTGGCCCCCGACCTGCGCTACCTCGAGGCCGAAGAATACGGCGACGAATGGTATATCGAACGCTTCCGCGAGGGCTATACCCAGAACGGTATCACCAAGATGCCCGCCTTTGGTGATCTGTTGGGCCAAAAAGCCGCCTGGGCCATCCGCACCTATATCGAAACCCGCCCCGATGACGGCGCGTTGGACGATCATTCGGACCGGTTGAAGGAAATCCGCGACGAGCTGGCTGCTATGGCAGAAGGTGCGGAAGGGGACACAGCCGCCTTGCAAACCGAACTGACCGAGATCGCGGGCACAATCGAAACCGGCTCGGGCGCGCCTGTGGCCGACTCGGTGGCCCTGCGTGCTGCGGTGCTGATCTCGGGCGAGGCCCCGGATTTCGCACAAGCGGCGGAGCAGCTGACTATCGGATTGTCTGCCGCGCAATAGAACGGCAGACTGGGGCACATGATCGGACGCCATTTCATTTTCTCCCTGTTGGTCGCCGCCCTATACGCCGGGTCGGCTCTGGCCAGGTGTGAAGACCATGTGCCCCAACCCAAACCCCAGAATGCCAGTCGCGATATCGTCGGCGCGGACCTCGATACCATTGTCGAACGCGGCTATATCGAATTCGCGGCCTATGAAGACTTCGCGCCCTGGTCCTTTGAGAAGGACGGCAAAATACAGGGCGTGGACATCGAAATCGGCAAGCTGATCGCACAGGATCTGGGGGTCGAGCCCCGGTTCAATCTGGTCGCAGCCGGTGAAAACCTAGAGGCCGATCTGCGCAACTGGGTCTGGAAAGGTCCGCTGATCAATGGGCGCGTGGCCAATGTCATGCTGCACATTCCCTATGACAGCGAGTTTGCCTGCCGGGTCGAACAGGTGGTGTTCACCGGCCAGTATCATGACGAGGAAATCGCCATCGCCTTTCGCCGCGATGCCTATTCCGAAGACCCTCCGGTTCCGGCCTATTTCCGTTTTGACACCGTCGCGGTCGAAAACGATTCGATTGCCGATTTCTACCTGTCGTCTTTTCCCGGCGGGCAATTGTCGCAGAATGTCAGCCGGTTCCCAACCGCAGGTCAGGCAATGGAGGCTTTGGCCGCAGGTGAAACGATGGCCGCGATGGGCCCCCGCGCCCAGCTTGAGGCTGGCCTGACCCCCGAACTGGATATCCACACCCCTCCGCTGCCCGGCTTTGCCGTCAGCACCTGGACCAGCGGCGTGGCCGTGCATTTTGCCTATCGCGGCCTCAGCTATGCGGTCGATGACGCGATCTATGCGGCGCTTCAGGATGGCCGCATCGCCAAAATCTTCGCGGATTACGGGCTGACGCATACCCCTCCGGAACTGCGCTGACTACGCCCAAGGTCGCATATGCTTTGTGGCCCCGACGCCCTAGGTTGGAAAAAACTCTGGAGGAGTGACATGGAGTTACATGACAGCCGCACAATAGCCGCGTCCCGGTCCGAGGTTTGGAATGCCCTGCTGTCGGCAGATGTTTTGCGCGAATGCGTCCCTGGCTGCCAGGAGATGACCGGCACAGCCGAGGACGGGTTCGATGCCACCGTGGTGCAGAAAGTCGGCCCCGTCAAAGCCACGTTCAAAGGGAAAGTGACCCTGTCCGACATGATTTCCGGCGAAAGCCTGAAATTGTCGGGCGAAGGCAAGGGCGGCGCTGCCGGTTTTGCCAAGGGCGCAGCAGATGTCACGCTGTCCGATGTCCCCGAAGGCACCTTGCTGACCTACAATGTTGATGCACGCGTGGGCGGCAAGCTGGCCCAACTGGGCGGGCGTGTCGTGGACGGTTTCGCCAAAAAAATGGCGGATCAGTTCTTTCAGAATTTCCAAAGTGCGGTCGAGGTCGAGCCTGAGGCCCCCGCCGACGAAGCGGCAGCTGAACCCGAACAACAAGCGGAAGAGGCAACCGAAAAGAAAGGCTGGCTCAAGCGCGTTTTAGGCGGTTGAGCTACAGATTTAAGGGAGGAAAATGTGATGAAAATATCGCTGACTGTGAATGGCATGTCTGTGAGCGGTGAAGTTGAGGGTCGGACGTTATTGTCTGGTTTTTTGCGGGATCATTTGTCTTTGA